>CALHOI010000027.1 GCA_938035525.1 uncultured Granulosicoccaceae bacterium | reverse complement strand
ACAACGAGACTCTTTTTATAATGGTGCAGGCATCAGACTGACCGGTTCATTCGGTAATACGCTTTTTCAATATCGACTGGTTAACGATACGCTGGGTAACGGTGAAACAAGTTCGGCACGAATTGCCTACAGCCGGCAAGTACGAAACTGGAATTTCCATAGTGTTCTTGGTCTCCAGTGGGTATCTCGAGAAACCAGCCAATATTGGTACGGCGTAACCGATGAAGAAGTCACACCTCGTTTCGGGCCATACGATATTAATGATCCAACCATATCGTACTCGGCAGAAGTCGGTGGTACATTCCCAGTGCGCGAAAGCGTTGTGTTTCGTACCACCATGCGTTACGCAGAATTCGACAGTGCGATTGCTGATAGTCCTCTCCAAGAAAGCGAATTCTCTCTTACCTGGAACACGTCGCTCAGCTATGTATTTTAAACATCGCTTTACGACAATGAAAATACAGCCTGCCATCCTGGCAGCGATGTACTGGTTTGCACCTCAGTGTAGTATTGCAGACACCGACACAGCTACTTTGACAGTTGAGCCTGGCCGATGCATTGCCCTGCAACAGGGTCAAACATGCTATGCAAATGTATCTCTAAGCTGGACAACACCCATAGATGGGGAATATTGTGTCTTTGATGATCGTCAAACTGCACCAATACTTTGCTGGAACGGTAACTCAGTCACCTCATACAGAGTCGCTTTTGAATCAAATAAAAACGTGCGTTATGAAATTCGTAATAAATCAGATAATCAGTTAATGGCTCAGGCGCTGGTCAAAATATCTTGGGTATATAAGTCAAATACCTCTTCAACCAGTCGTTGGAGATTGTTTTAGTCGTGCCGCACATATTGGTTGTAGAAGACGACAAATCAATATCTGAATGGATTTGTGACTACCTGACAACGCATGGATTCGAGGTCAGCGTAGCCGATCGCGGTGACATGGCTGTGCAACTAATAGCTGAAGATAAACCCGACTTGGTATTGCTCGATATTTTACTGCCCGGAAAAAACGGATTTGAAGTGTGCAAAGAGGTTCGTGCTTTTTACGATGCACCAATACTGATGATTACTGCGTGTAACCAGGAAGCAGATGAGGTAAAAGGCTTGGAACTGGGCGCTGACGATTACATAACCAAACCACTGCGATTGCGCGCATTACTGGCGCGCATTCAAATATTGCTAAAAAAAGACAATGTCAATGCTGAGCCCCTTCAGGTGCTGGAATTCGGTACGGCTCGGCTTGACGCCCGATCTCAAACAATCACCATAAACAACAAAGAATTACCCACATCATCTAATGAGTTTGATTTGCTATGGCTGCTGGCTTCCAGGATTGGTAGCGTGGTCAGTCGCGACTCATTGATTCAGCAGCTTCGTGGTTTCGGGTATGACGGATTAGACCGGACTGTCGACAATCGGGTTTCGCGCTTGCGCAAAAAAATAAACAATGAGCCAGACTGCCCGTTTCATATAAAAACGATTTGGGGCAAAGGCTACCTGTTTGTTGATGGGCCACATAAAGGCAACCAGTGAAACCGCTTATATTAACGCTTATTTTCGCTGTCATTGCCACAACCATTGGCGCTGGATGGGCTATCAGTGAGTTTCACTCGCGAATTAACAGAAACCAACCAGAGAACAATCAAAACCTGATGGCCTACAAGCAATTGGGTCAGGCTATAGGCAAAACTCTGGACGATTTTGCGCACCGTGAGGAATTTGTCTCCCACTGGAAAAACAAAAACGGCATCGATATTAGCTTTCAAGACAGAGCCCTATTTTTAGTTCCAGACAACCTGGCCCAACAATCTAAAAACGGCGAGCCCCTACTGCTTGAGTCAACTGGAGAAATGTCGCTGCATTACTACTTGCAAACATCCAATCAGGTTATGAGTATTGTGTTGCCTATCAACAAGGTGTCACAACCAGTACTGCTAAACACAGCATTGACGCTGCTATTTTATCTACTTGTTATTCTTGTACTTTTGGCGTGGCTATATCCGCTTATACGAAGGTTGATGAAATTACAAAAAACCGCCAATCAATTGGGAACTGGCGATTTATCATCAAGAGTTAAGACGAGTCAGTTTTCTTATATTTCCAGCATTGAAAACGACTTTAACCGGATGGCAAATCAGATTCAAAATTTGGTTGACGATAATCGATTGCTCAGCAGAGCCGTTTCGCACAATTTGAAAACACCCATTACACGCTTACGCATGGGCATTGATGTACTTGAAGAAAAAAAAGATGAATCTGAATTAGACAAATATATTAAACGAATAAATTATGACCTTGACGAAATGGAGTCTTTAGTCAATACACTTTTACACTATTCAAGCCTTGATGAATTTAATCTGCAGTTAAAAAAAGAACCGATAGACTTGCGGGAGTTTATTCCAAAGCTGATAGAGAACGAAATTTCTACTTCTATTAAGGTAAAAACTTCTTTTCCAAATGACAGCGTTATTATTAATACAGATCCTCAGTACTTTGCAATGTGCTTAACCAACATACTTGCTAACGCAGTACAGCATGCCAAGAGCACTGTCAAAATTACCATCGATTTAAAGAACAAAGATACCTTACAAGCATCAGTATCAATCAACGTCGAGGATGACGGAACCGGCATTTCCGAACGCGACTTACCTCACGTAACTAAACCGTTCTGGAGAAGCCAAAACAATACCGGCACTAACGGGCATGGAATGGGGCTTGCCATTGTTGATCGCATATCGCAGTGGTTAAATGCGGAGTTCAGCATTGGGAATTCAACATTACTTGGTGGTGCATCAGTTCACATGCTATTCCCTGGGGAATGAGTACAAAGGTATAGTGAATAGCAGGCCTAAATATTGTTGCTACTATCGAAGAAAGGGGATGTAACGAGACACAAATCAAGACTAGAGTTGAGCTACTACAAATAAGGCAACGGCATTAACCGCTGCGCAATTATCGCGTTCCGGTTTTAAACTGGGAACTTTCATACTCGAGCACCCAACGCTCAAACTCGGCACAACTCAGCGGATAGCTAAAGTAATACCCCTGCACCTCATTACATTTGTATCGGCGCAAAATTTCAAACTGCTGAGCAGACTCCACGCCTTCTGCCACTATGTTCAAGCCAAGATTATGACCAAGGGTGACAATGGCTGATACGATGGCCGCATCCCCAACATCAGAGTGCATGTTCTCTACAAAAGACTGATCAATCTTCAACCTGTCAACGGGCAAGCGCTTTAGGTAACTAAGCGATGAAACACCAGTGCCAAAATCATCAATGGCAATTTGTACGCCCAAGGCTTTCAGGCTTTTCAACAATGCCACGCCATTTTCGATGTTGTTCAAAAACAGATTCTCAGTAAGTTCAATTTCCAACAAGTTTGGATCAATACCGCTTAAGCGTATCGCCTCTTCCACATCAGCCACCATATTGCCCCGTGAAAATTGAACAGGAGAGCAATTTATAGCAACGGAGAACGTACCCAGTCCTTTATCAATCCAGTCTTGAATCTGACGCGTGGATTCTTTTAACACCCAACGCCCCAGCGGTATGATTAATCCGGTTGCCTCCGCCAGAGAAATAAAATCAACCGGGCTGATCGAGCCTTTTTCCGGATGATTCCAGCGCACCAGTGCCTCGACACCTACCGTTTGGCCAGTTTTCATATCCAGCTTTGGTTGATACTGCAAGAACAGCTGCTCTTCTTCAATGGCTATTTTGAGCTCTTTTTCCATCGAGAAGCGCGACAACGCCTGCTCATGAATTTCTTTTGAATAGAATTGAAACCCATTCCGGCCATTCTCTTTGGCATGATACATTGCCACATCAGCATGCTTCATCAATGTTTCGGCATCACGGCCATCGCCGGGATACACACTTATGCCTATAGACGTGGTTACCGCTACATCAACATCAGATATGGTGTAAGGCTCGCTTATTGATTTGGCAATACGCTCAGCCACGCGAGCTGCATCTTCTGGTCGATAAATATCGCCAAGCAACACCACGAATTCGTCCCCACCTATACGCGCCACGGTATCTTGTGCGGCAACATCATCTGGAGAAATCTCAGTTGCGACCGGTCGCCCTAGTACATCGGATTCGCGCAGTGCGCCAGCAAGGCGTTCGGACACCTGTTGCAGCAAGTCATCACCGGCATCGTGCCCCAGGGTGTCATTGACTTGTTTAAAATGGTCAAGATCAAGAAACAATAACGCAAACTGGTTGTCCATGCGTTCAGACTTAAACAGCGCTTGGGTTAAAGATTCGCGTAATTGCGCTCGGTTGGGTAATCCTGTGACCAAGTCATAATAAGCTAAGTCATGAATTTCTTTTCGCGCCGTTGCACTTTTAGTCACGTCTTGCACTGTGCCTACCATATGAGTGCACCGACCGTTCTTATCTACTTTGGGTTCTGCTTCCATGCGAACCGACAAGCCATCTTTCTCTCTATTACCCGAAACTATAAATTCCAAACTAAACGCTTTCGCCGTTTCCACAGCCTGGTCAGTTTGCATTTGCACATCTGATCGCGTGGCACAGTCAACTTTATTGATTAACTCGCTCATACTGCCACTTAAGGTTCGCTCATCAAAACCGAATATAGTCGCCACTTCTCGAGACCAAACTACCTTGTTACTGGCAATCTCCCATTCCCAGTGGCCCAGCCTGGCAATACGTTGAGCATTATCAAGTCTGGCCTGGCTGGCTCGTAATTCATCAGCAGTGTGCTTTGATCGCAGCATGTATTGCACGCGATAAGGCAGTATAAAAAAGTTGACTGGCTTGGTCAGAAAGTCGGTTGCACCTTCGTCATAAGCCCGGGTAATTGATTCCAAGTCGTCAAGGCCGGTGATCATAAGAATAGGTGTATGTAAACCTCTCGAAGAGCTGCGTATTTTTTTGATGGCTTCAAAGCCATCCATCTTAGGCATCACCGCATCCATGATAATAAGATCTGGCGCACGCTTTTCAAATTGTTCCAGTGCCAGCAAGCCATCTGATGCATGCAGTACTTCAAAGCCTGCATCCATTAGCGGGCCTTCCGCCATTAGCAAGCTTGCGGCATCATCATCGACGTGCAACACCAAGGGCTTCTCGCTCTTAGTGATCTCAGAGGATATCAATTCTTTTTTTGCTGAATTAAAGTCCTTCATGCGACTTTATCCTGCACCGTTAGTAGTTCATCAATGACGGCTTCAGCATGTTGATCAATCGCATCGACAAGCTGCTGACATTGCGCCAAATCGTTTTCGCGTGCAGCGATTTCAAGCTTGGCAAGGCGCTCCGAAAATTGCTGCGCGCCAACATAAGCTGCGCTTGATTTAATCGAATGTGCTGCAATACGAACCGATTCAAAGTCTTCAGATTCCACAGAAGCTGAAATAGCGGCTACATCTTTGGGAGTTTGAATAACGAACAGATCAACAATGCGCCCAAGCAGATCAGGTGTGCCTGGACGTTGTAGTGCGCGAACGTTATCAAGTGCTTTGTGGTCGATTTCACTCACGGTATTACTTCCTTGTATTATCCCGCGAATCCATCTCGCGGATGGCGCTGTGCAGTGGTGTTCACAGCAAATTGGGCTTGCAGTTCGTTTATTTCGTTCTGCAAAGAATGCAGTTCGGCCATTGACTCACTTAACGAGGGCATCACTGATTCGCTTGTCCGACCAAAATCGGTTTTGGTCGTGTTGACAACGTCTTTTGAATGAACCAACAAGCCAAGGCTCAGCACGGCGGCCAGGCAAAGTGCAAAACTGATCGGGGTCAAACCGGCAAGATAAGCAATCATCACTGCCATGTAAACGATAAAAGCGCAGGCAGATCGTGCAATCGAATTCCAGTTCAAGACGTTCCCCCCTTTTTTCGGCAAGCGCGCTAGCGCCGTTTGTTATTTCCAGAGCACATCAGGCGCAATTCTCATCGCACTTATCTCATTGGTGTTCTAGGGAATTTATCGACGAATCAGGGGATCTCTTGACGCAAAACCATCAATATTGTGGGTACGAGAATTTCCAGGCGCGTATACAAGCTGCCGTACAAATTGAAGAAAATCACGATATAGTTTTATTTATCAGTAACTTAAACTGTATTTTCACAACAAACTTGAGCACAAAAAGCAGATTTACCTCACTGAAATGACGCCCTGTTTTACCCAGGAATCAATGGCTCGTTCGTCGGCTGCCAACCAGTCGCGCAACACAGATTGCGTGTGTTCACCCAAGTCTGGACCGGCCCAATCAGTAGAACCCGGTGTGCGCTCCAATTTAGGGTGCACAGCCGGCACCACCCGCGCTTCACCACCAACATCCACAGACTCGAAGCTGCCACGCTCCTGAAAATGTGGGTCATCAACAATTTCAGCAATCGAATTAATTGGACCTGCAGGGACGTTGGCCTCGGCAAGGATCTCTAAAGTATCACTTGCGTTTTTCGACGAACACCAAGCTGCCAACACGTCGTCGATAGCCGCTTCGTGTTCTACCCTGCCGGCGTTATTAGCAAGCCGCGGGTCATCAGCCATGTCATCGCGACCAATGACACGCATTAAACGTTTGAATATAGAGTCACCATTTCCACCGATAACAATATGTTTGCCGTCGGCGCAGGGATAGGTGTTGGTTGGTACTATCCCAGTGACTGTTGTGCCTGAAGGTTGTCTTATTTCACCTGTGCCATGGAATTCAGGGACAACCCCTTCGAGCATATTAAACACTGACTCAACAATAGATACATCGACTGTTTGACCTTTTCCATTGTCGCTGTTGCGATTAACCAGCGCTAGCAGTACACCGATCATGGCGTGCAAGCCGGCAAAAGTATCACCCAAACTCAAATTGGCGCGCACCGGGGCCTCGCCTGGAAATCCATTAACGTAACGCATACCGCCCACACCCTCGCAAACAGAAGCATAACCAGGCATAGACGCATAAGGGCCAGTTTGGCCATAACCCGATACGCGCGTGTAAATTAATTTTGGATTGCTTGACAAAAAGACGTCAGGCCCCAATCCCCAACTTTCCATTTTTCCGGGTCGAAAATTTTCCACCAGCACATCAGCCTGATCAATTAGCTCGCGAGCAATCGTTTGACCTTGTTCACAAGACAAATCCAGTGTCACTGACTTTTTATTGCGCGCCATGCTAGACCACCAATAGGACGTACCCGACTCATCAAGCAGACGCCATGAGCGCAACGGGTCACCCTTATCCGGTGGCTCAATTTTCACTACCTCTGCGCCAAAATAAGCCAGCATCTGACCAGCAAATGGGCCCGCAATCAGCTGTCCCATCTCCAGAACACGTATCCCTTCAAGTGGTTTTTTGGTTGGCATAGTGCGACTCAACTGTTTAGTATTGACGAATGAAAAAACATAACTCGGTGCAACCTGGCGATGGCGACTATCCGCTGCCTGCGCACACTGCCAACTATACGCCATTGTCCCCGCTGAGCTTTTTAAAACGCTCAGCCGAGGTGTACCCAGACCACACCGCCATTATTCATGGCGAGCGACAACACAGCTACAGCGAGGTCTACACGCGCTGCGTTAAGCTTGCGTCACGCTTTAGTCAAATGGGCATTAAGCCCGGCGATGTCATATCGATAGTGGCACCCAACATACCCGAAACCTATGAAGCACATTTTGCCGTACCGATGTGTGGCGCTATTTTAAACGCTATCAATACGCGATTAGAAGCAAAAACCATTGCTTATATTCTTGAGCATGCCCAAACGAAAATTCTGCTGGTTGATCGTGATTCCAGCAAGGTCGTTGAAGAAGCCTTAAGTCAACTGAGCAACCCGCCTACACTGATTGATATTAACGACCCTGAAGCCACAGGCGAGCCTATAAGCGATACGGAATACGAAACTTTTTTGGCACAGGGCGATAGCAACTACCGGTGGTTAATGCCAGAGGATGAATGGGCTTCCATTTCATTAAACTACACATCTGGTACAACGGGTAATCCTAAAGGCGTGGTGTACCATCATCGCGGCGCTTACATGAACGCCATGAGTAACATCACAGGTTGGCATATGGGTGCGCACCCAGTGTATCTATGGACGCTACCCATGTTCCATTGCAACGGCTGGTGTTTTCCTTGGTCGTTGGCAGCCAATGCCGGAACCAGTGTCTGTGCTCGCAGCATCAGTGCAGAAGTTATCTATAACAGCATCGAGCAAAACAAGGTCTCGCACTTTTGTGGCGCGCCTATTATTCTTAATTTTTTGATCAATGCTGACCCTGCCATAGTCAAAAAGCCCAGCAAGCCTATTGAAGTCATGACGGCTGCCGCTCCTCCTCCAGCCAGTGTATTGGCCAGAGTTGAAGCTTTAGGCTTTCATGTCACCCATGTTTACGGATTAACTGAAACCTATGGCCCGGCAGTTATGTGTGCGTGGAAGCCAGAATGGAATGCGCTGAGTGCGGACGAGCAGTCCGTATTGAAAGCACGACAAGGTGTGCGGTACCAGGTATTGGACGAACTGGACGTGCTCAATCCTGACACCATGCAACCCGTACCGCGCGATGGCGAAACCATTGGCGAAATCATGTTTCGCGGCAATATTGTCATGCGCGGCTATTTTAAAAACCCAGAGGCTAATGATGCGGCCTTTGCCGGTGGCTGGTTTCACAGCGGTGACTTGGCGGTTATGGACCCGGATGGCTACTTGCGTATTCTTGATCGCGCCAAAGACATTATCATTTCAGGTGGGGAAAATATATCCTCAATTGAAATTGAAGACGTACTGTACTCACACCCCGATATTTTAGAGGCAGCGGTTGCTGCCAAAAACGATGATCATTGGGGCGAAACACCGTGCGCATTTGTGCAACTGGTGAATGGCGCAAGTGCAACCGAAAAAGACATTATTGAGTATTGCCGTGAACACCTGGCGCATTTTAAATGCCCAACCAAGGTGGTGTTTAGAGAGCTACCCAAAACGTCGACTGGCAAAGTACAGAAGTTTCAATTACGTGAGTGGGCGAATGAGGGTTAGTGGTATCAGTGAAGCAAACCACTAAGCCTTCACCTTGCCCTTACGCCTGGCTAAAAACGCCTGATGCGATTCAGCTGTACCGTCATGATAGCTGCCTGTCCAGTCATCCCAGGGTATTTCCAGTCCACCATAATTACAATCAAAGTAACGATGATGAAGCTGATGATGGAACGTGCCCAGAGGTAGCAATAGCTTGCCCTTCACCACGATGCCTTCAAAGCCGGTGTGCGTGGTTGCAGCCGATAAGGTGAAGTACATTAGATGAAATGCGATTAATAAAGGTGTTGATGGAATAATAAAATGAATTAGCACCGTACTCAAATAAATAAGGTGCTCGACGGGGTGCATGGACAAACCCGACCAAGGCCCCACATTGGTATTTCGGTGGTGCAATGCGTGCACACGTTTATAAAGCTCTGTGGTATGAATTAAACGATGAATCAGGAAAAAGTGCGTTGTTTCCCACATGGGTAACAGAAATATCAGTACGGCAAGCCAAAACCACTGCTCCGGCATACTTAACGCTGGCGCGTAGCCGTTGGCTAAAGCCCACATCATTAACGCCTCATAACCCGTCCACACAATGACGCCACTGGTTAGTGTCCAAAATAGGTTGTCACGCACTTGAGAGCCAAAGGTGAATACCTTGCTTGAAGTGGCAAACGGCCGCTGATCGTAACGGCGCTCATCGCCTTGTTTACGCGCAATGTAGAAATACCAGTGCAAACCACCCGCAACAAGGCACATTAAAAACAAGTTTTTGAAAAACAGCTGAGCAATCCAAGCAGGTGCAATGTCACTGGTGCTTTCCAGCGTTGGGTGAAACAAGGTGGTAGCCACGACAGCCAACACCAAAATGATGAGACGTTCGGACACGGGAAACCATCCGCTGATCATCCAATTGAGAACACTGCGAATATCTGGCGGCCAGCGAAAATACGGCGATACGGCAACTGGCAAAGAAGGAGTGTAATGCCAGGTGGTTCGGGCTTTGGTTGGCTTTTTCTCTGGTGCTGTGGACTGACTCAATTCACTCATAACCACCCCTAACCTGCAAGCACTAAAAACGTTGGGAAAACCTGTCTACAAACTGGAGTCTACCACCTAGATTCAATTCAGGTTCGATCATCAAACATCAGCCTCAATGCTAACGCTGCAAACACCGAGCTTAAAAAGTAGCCTGACCATCTTTGTACCTTAGAACCTTTGCCAAGCCAACCCGTGACACCGGCTGCCATGTAGATAACGCTGCCATTGACCAGTAATCCAAGCACATTGATTATGGTCACGAACACCAATATCTGCACTGCAACTGAGCCTGCCTCCACAACCACAAATTGCGGTACAAGCGCGAGCACAAAAAGAATCATTTTCGGATTCAACAGGTTTGTCAGCAACCCCTGATTAAACATGCGCAGGATACTTTGCTTACGCTTGATTTTACTTCCTGGATTGATGCTCTCTTGGGTTACGAGCGTATCAATATCGGTATTTTTATCAGCACTTTGATTGTGTTCAGACTTAGCAGAAACAAACGTACTCCACGCCAGATAAAGTAGATACGCCGCGCCCAGATAGCGCACAATATCGTAAGCCGCTGGCACCGCCAGAAATAACTGAGACAAACCCAGGGCCGCGGCGATACCGTGACAATAAGTTCCAGCAGCAATCCCCGCCCAGGTTGCAAAGCCCGCTGCTCGACCTTGTGCAACGGTGCGCGACGCAATCAACAACATGTCTGGCCCAGGCGACATGGTTAGCACAAGTGCTGCCATGCTAAACAGCGCCAAGGTTTGAAGATCGGGCATTACCCTATGTTAAACCGGGCTTTAAACGCTCTATCAACCCAACGCATTAACAAGCCATCAGCCGTATTTTGTATGCCAATTGAAAAGCGTTCAGATATTGGCTTCTTTTTCTTGTACTTAACATGAATAACTTCAGCGTCATCGCAGCGCTTCATGATGTAGGCATCGCTTGTGGACAGTTCGTCCGCCAACGAGTAGTCCAGTACATCCTGACCAGACCAGATTTCACCGGTAGCCACCTTCTCTATATCCAGTGATGGACGTCGGGTATCAACGTAATTTTTAAACTGTTGATGAATGCGTTCGATGTCTTCTATGAATTTTTCGCGCCCTTCATCGGTGTTTTCGCCAAACATGGTTAAGGTGCGTTTGTATTTGCCGGCGGTCAGCATTTCGAAGTCAATATCAAACTTCTTCAGCAATCGATGGAAATTGGGGATTTGTGCCACAACACCAATAGAGCCGAGCACAGCAAACGGTGCAGCAATTAATTTATCAGCGACACAAGCCATCATATAACCACCACTGGCCGCGACTTTATCAACGCAAATAGTTAACGGAATTTTCTTGTCTTTGATGCGATCAAGCTGCGATGCAGCCAGACCATACGATGTCACCATACCGCCCCCGCTTTCCAGGCGAAGCACGACTTCGTCATCTTCGGTGGCGCTGGTTAAAATGGCAGAAATTTCTCGGCGCATGTTCTCGACATCGCTGGCCCGAATGTCACCATCGAAGTCCATCACGTAAACGCGTTGCTTGGTGGGTTCAGTCACAACAGTCTCACCATCACCACGTTGCTTTTTAGCTTTTTTGGCTGCCGCTTTCTGAGCCTTGCGTTCAGCCTTTTCTTCGCTCTTTTTGTCTTTGAGCGCCATCTTATGGGCTTCATCATCAAGCAGTGACAATGACAAGGCCTCCTGCATGTCTTCGTACTGCTCGTTTAAATTAGTGACCTCAATGCGTCCACTGGAGCTGGATTTTTTTCCACGCGAACTCGCTATGACAATGGCGAAGATCACGATAAGAATCGCAATAACAAAAGTGATGACTTTAAGTAGAAAAAGTCCGTAGCTTGCAAAAAATTCGCCCACCGAGTGCTCCTATGGATGACTAAAAAACCAGCATTGATGAATGCGGGCATTGCGTTGAAAATCCTGGTCGATAGACCAGCGTGTTTTTTCTATTATGGTGTAGTGCGATGCATCAGCAACTACTTTACTCTCGTGAGCATTTGGCTTGGCACCTTTTTTCTCAATTTGCACGTCCCCTAGAGAAGTGTCGAGTTTAAAGCGCCGGTAATTGTTTGAGAAAATCAATGTACCCCCAGCCGACAACATATCCATGCATTTTTTGATGCACGCGACATGGTCACGCTGGATGTTCCAGTCTGCATCAATACCAGTAGAGTTGGAAAATGTTGGCGGATCGAGCAAAATTAAGTCGAACGGTTCGCCATTGTAGTTATCCAGCCATTGCCCCACATCGCCCCGCACAACTTCATGTTTTGACTCATCCAATCGATTGTGTCGCAGGTTACGGGTTAGCCATTGTGAATAGCGGTTGGACAAATCGACCGAAACACTGTGCGACGCCCCGCCACTGGCAGCCGCTATGGTGGCACTGCCAGTATACGAAAACAAATTCAGGAAACGTTTACCCTGAGCTTGCGCACGAATATATTGGCGCACTTTGCGATGGTCCAGAAACAAACCCGTATCCAGATAATCCGTGAAGTTACATTCAACAAGATACCCGTGCTCACGCACCACACCCGTGACATTGCTGGCCGATTGTTTTTCGTATTGGGCCAAGCCCGATTGCTTTTCACGCACTTTTAAATAAACCTGATCAGCGCTCACCGATAAGGCATCAGGGACAGTGGCCAGCACAGCCTTTAATCGAGCGGTAGCCATTGCGGAATTCACCGTAGCTGGCGCTTGATATTCCTGAACCACAACATGCCTGTTAACGCCTTTACTGGTCTCACAATCGTAGACATCGATGGCCACAGAAAATTCAGGCAGATCGGCATCGTAAGCCCGCCACGCGTTAATGTGTTCGCGGGTTACCCACGACTTGAGCTTTTTGAGGTTCTTTTTAAGCCGATTGGAAAAGGGCTCGATATCAACCGCCAAGCTCGGCGCTGCATCAGCGTGAGTATCGCTAACACGTGATGTATTGTGCTCTTCGGCGGCGGGCGCTGCGGCACGATTATCCACCGCGTTCTTCCATAGAGAAGTCGTATCCGGTTCTGTTGTAGAGCGGGCGACAAGGCCTGGAATAATGCCCTGAAACAAGGCACATTCAATACTGCCATTGCGCGCCGGTAGTGTTGGCTTTATCGGCAAGCGTAAATGCTTAACCGGTGCATCGATGGCCGTGAACAGCGCACAGTGCCAGCCTCCATACCCTGCACTTAGCGCGCTTCCCAACTGCTGATAAAAGCTTGAATCGGTTTCCAGGCGTTCACCATAAGGTGGGTTGCTTAAAACCAACCCAGCTTGCATGGGTATAGTTAAGGATTGCGTTAATACGTTTTCGCAGGTGAACTCAATGCAATGCTCGACACCAGCAAGTTGCGCATTGTCTTTGGCAAGGCGAATAGCACTGGCATCTTTATCAGCGCCACGAATCAAGCACGGTGACTCCTGCACCGATTGCTGCGCATCGTTATAAACACGTGTCCATATAGTTTCATCGTGACCCAACCAGCCAGTAAAACCAAAATGACGACGCTTAAGTCCTGGTGCAATATTGCACGCCATCATGGCGGCCTCTATGGCTAAGGTGCCCGAACCACAAAGCGGGTCAATCAGTGGTTCGCCGCGCGCAGCTCTGGCGGGCCAGTCACACGCTAACAACAAACTGGCAGCCAAATTCTCTTTAACCGGTGCAGGCCCTGCCTGCTCACGATAACCTCGTCGGTGCAAGCTGCTGCCTGACAAATCGATTGCAATACGCGCTTTGTTGCGAAACAAATACACGTTGACACGTAAATCGGGTGTTTCGCGCTCGACGTTAGGGCGCTCTCCGGTTTTTTCCCGAAACTGATCAACAATGGCATCTTTAACTTTTAATGCGCCGTACTGGGAATGCGTGATGTTGGAATTGGCGGTAAAGAAATCCACCGCCAGCGTACCGTGCAAGGCCATATGCTCTGACCAGTCAACTTGCTGAATCAGCGTGTACAGCGTTTCGGGAGAATCGGCTGCTCCGGCATGGATTGGCAACAGCACCCGGTTTGCCACCCGTGACCAAAGAACGGACCGGTAGGCAACCTCCAGACTGCCTTCAAAGCGAACCCCGGCTCCGGCAGTGGAAACGGCGCTGGCTCCCATATTCTGCAGCTCTGCGGCGAGCAAATCTTGCAACCCAGAGGCGCAAGTGGCGTACAGTGATTTATCGGGCAGCATCAGGCAATTGGTGGCGTTGGCCAGACAAAAATGCGGTTCTGGCGGGCTATAATGGGGTTACGTCGTGTATTTTAACCCGAGGATGTGTCCGCGCGAACATACTGTGTCATCCGCAGGGCACGCTCTCTGCAGTATTCCTCTAAATTTAGCACTTTAACGCCCAACATCATCCGTTTACCCTAACCGACCGAGACCAACAAATAACGCCATGAAATTGACCAGCTACGGCGCAGCCGAGGAAGTTACCGGATCCTGCCACTTGCTTGAAATTGGTGATCGCAAAGTCCTGCTCGACTGCGGACTGATTCAAGGGCGCTCTAAAGACGAGTTGCGCAACCATGACGGATTCCCGTTCGACCCCGCAACAGTTGATGCGGTGGTATTGAGCCACGCACATATTGACCACAGTGGCCGCTTGCCCATGCTGGTGCGGCTTGGTTTCAAAGGCCCCATTTATACCCACGAAGCCAGTGCAGATTTGTGCAACGTGCTGCTTAAAGACTCAGCAAGCCTGAACGAACGCGACGTGATTTTCAAAAACAAAATTCGCGCACGAAAAGGCAAACCGCTTCTTGAACCTTTGTACTCCAGACAAGACGTCGAGCAAACATTAAAAAGATTCAAAACAGTTCGATACGAACAAGAACAGAAAATCACCGATGGAGTTAGCATAAAGCTATACGATGCCGGACATATTCTTGGCTCGGCGATGGTCGAGCTAACACTCACCGAAGGTGATGAAACCCGAACGGTTGTTTTTAGTGGTGATCTGGGCCACCGCGGCGCGCCCATCCTGCGAGACTTCACGCATTTGGAACACGCCGATCTGGTTCTGATGGAAAGTACTTACGGCAACCGTTTGCACCGCGACTGGTCAGACACATTCGACGAAGTCAGCGCCATTGCAGAGGCAGTTAAAAACAGCAAAGGCAATATATTAATTCCGGCTTTCTCTGTGGGTCGAAGCCAAATGATTTTGTATATGTTTGCTCGCTACTTTGATGAGTGGGGCCTCAAGCGCTGGAAAATATTTCTTGATAGTCCCATGGCCATTGAGGCCTGTGACGTGTACTTAAAGCACACCAAACTCTATGACGAAACAGCAGCGGCTTACTACGAAGAACATGGGCCTCTGTTAAACATGCCAAACCTGGCGTTCAGTAAATCGCCAGAGGAATCCATGGCGGTGAATAAAATTCAGTCTGGCGCAATTGTCATTGCAGGCAGCGGTATGTGCACCGGTGGCCGCATTCGGCATCATCTGAAACACAATGTCTGGAAACCCGAAACCCACATTATTATTGCTGGCTACCAATCGCCAGGGTCTACCGGTCGCAAGCTGGTTGAAGGCGAGCCATTTATTAAACTGTGGGGCCAAAAAATTAAGGTCGCAGCTCAGATACACACTGTCGGTGGTTTGTCGGCACACGCTGATCAGCAAGGTATGATGGACTGGTATGCAAGCTTTAAAGGCAATCCACCTGTTTTATTGGTGCACGGCGAAAAGCGCGCTCAAAAAACCTTAGCTAAACGATTGCATGAGGAACACGGTGCATGGGCAAGACCTGCCAAGAAAGGCAAAACCATGAATCTGTTAGCCTTACATAAATTGAAATGAGAACACTTGGGTAAACACTATGACTACTGAACGCGAATCAATGGAGTTCGATGTTGTTATTGTTGGCGCAGGGCCTGCCGGGCTCAGCACGGCCTGCCGACTGATGCAAATAGCACAGGAAAAAGAACAAGAAATCAGCGTGGTGGTACTGGAGAAAGGCTCCGAAGTTGGTGCGCATATTCTCTCTGGTGCTGTGATTGAGCCACGCGCGCTTCAGGAATTGTTTCCCGACTGGAAAGACATGGGCGCACCGCTTAAAACACCAGTCACCAAAGATGAAATCTACTTGTTCACCAAACCAGAAGGTGCATTTAAAGTACCTAACTGGATGGCGCCTAAAACCATGCACAACGATGACAACTACATCGCAAGCCTGGGTAACCTGACTCGCTGGCTGGGAGAACAAGCTGAGAGTCTCGGCGTAGAGATTTTTCCAGGCTTTGCAGCCGCAGAAATTTTATACAACGAGGATGGCAGCGTGAAGGGTGTGGCCACTGGTGACATGGGTCTGGACGCTGAAGGCAATCCAAAAGACAGCCACGAAGTGGGCATGGAACTACACGCCAAATACACCGTGTTTGCCGAAGGATGCCGGGGCCACCTTGGCAAACAGTTGCTTAAAAAGTTTAAACTGGACGAAGGCTGTTCACCACAGCACTACGGCATTGGCATAAAGGAACTTTGGGAAGTTGACCCCGCATTGCACAAGCCTGGTTTGGTGTTGCACGGTACCGGTTGGCCTCTAAACGAAACAAAAACCACCGGTGGTTCATTTTTGTATCACCTTGAAGACAACCAAGTGGTGGTAGGGTTAATCATAGATCTTAACTACAGCAACCCACACTTAAGTACATTCGACGAATTTCAGCGCTTCAAACATCACCCGCTTATTGCAAAGCAACTTGAAGGTGGCAAAAGAGTCGCCTATGGGGCTCGCGCAATCGCAAAAGGCGGGCTCAATTCCCTGCCCCGGATGCACATGCCCGGCGCACTGATTGTCGGCTGCGATGCCGGCACCCTAAACTTTGCCAAGATCAAAGGCACACACACAGCCATGAAGTCTGGCATGGTTGCCGCCGAAACACTGGCAGCCGAATTGGCCAAAGGTGATGATCGTGCTATCGATGCAGAAAAATTCAGTGACAACTTTAAAAATAGCTGGATCTATGACGAACTAAACTCATCTAAGAATTTTGGCCCTGCCATGCATAAATTTGGTATGACAATAGGCGCGGCTTACAACTTTGTTGATCAAAGCATTTTCGGTGGCAAGCTACCGTTTAACTTCCGCGACGACATACCAGATCACGAAACTTTAAAACGTGCCGACAGTTGCACACCTATAGAATACCCAAAGCCTGATGGCACACTCAGTTTTGATAAGCCCTCATCGGTATTTTTGTCTAACACCAATCACGAGGACAATCAGCCCGTGCATTTAACCCTGGCCGATGCCAGTGTGCCAATCAAAGAGAATCTACCCAAATTTGCAGAGCCTGCGCAGCGCTACTGCCCTGTTGGCGTCTATGAGGTGATTGTCGAAAACGACATTCCTACATTTAAAATTAATTCGCAGAACTGCATTCACTGTAAAACTTGCGATATTAAAGACCCAAGCCAAAATATTACCTGGGTAACTCCCGAGGGCGGCGGCGGCCCGAACTACCCAAATATGTAATTGAACCAGTTTGCAGGCAACCAACTTGGTGCATTTGGCCCCAAATGCACCAAGTTAACGCTAGTTTGCATTAACATACCCTCATCATACTTGCGCGCCGCTCGGGTGCACTGATAACCTTGACACATCGATTTCTTCAAAAGCAGGCAATGGAGGCGAGCTAAGGCATCCAGTGACTGAAGCTGTCAGCTATTGAAGCTAATATTGAAAAAGTGGAGTTCATCCACACTATAGATTCACACGCCAAAAACAAAACCAATACGGCTAATCTTTCAGCGGTAATGCAATGCGGTATGCCGCATCAGCGCTGAATACAATTTTCGACTTAAGCAATTAATTAAACGGGGCACGAATATGATAACAACATTAATCTTAATGGGCGGCAGCTGGTGGGTTGGACGCAATTGGGACATGGTTAAGCAAATGTACCATGACAAAGTAAAACCAAAGCTAAACAACGCTGGCAAAGCCACTAAAATCGACTGAGTCCACATCGATTAACTATCTGTAAATATCGCATCGAAGGCCGCCACTCGCGGCCTTTTTTGTGTCTGGCCTTTTTGTTTAGAAGTTGTTTTACAAAGCGGCCATTTTTGTTCGAGTTTTCGATACACTCGCCAATATGAAAACCATCGGCCTTATTGGCGGTATGAGTTGGGAGAGCACCATTGTCTACTACCAACTACTAAACCGCATCACGCGCGAACACTCTGGCGGTCTGCACTCTGCAGAACTCCTGCTTTGGTCATTCGATTTTGCTGAGATAGAAGCACTACAGGCCAACAACGATTGGCAAGCCGCAACACAAAGGATGATTGACGCTGCACACCGGCTGGAGAAAGGCGGCGCACAATGCATTGTCATTTGCACCAATACCATGCATAAAATGGCAGCAGAAGTTGAGGCTGCTGTGTCTATTCCATTAATACACATTGCCGATGCTACTGCTACCGCAATACAGGCAACATCAGTAAGCAAACCCTTGTTACTTGCCACGCGCTATACCATGGAGCAGACTTTTTACAAAGGTCATTTACAAGACAAGCACAATATTAATGTTATTACGCCAAACGAGGCCGATCGCAATTTAGTGCACGACATTATTTACAACGAGCTCTGTCAAGGCATTATAAAGCCTGAATCGCGCTCAAAGTATCAGGCGGTTGTAGCGCGCGGCATAGCCAACGGCGCTGACGGCGTCATATTTGGTTGCACGGAAGTCTCGTTGCTGCTGTCACCAAAAGATGTCCCCATCCCATCTTTTGACACAACCGAATTACACGCAAGAGCCGCGCTTGCATTTGCGCAATAATACCGATCTGTTGTGTGTGCCCATAACCAACACTATTGTCACTAGAAAACTGTGACGCTATTTGCTACCGCCTTATTTTTGGTTCTGGCTTTCACCGTTCAATCGGCGTTCGGCTTTGGCGCTGCGCTTATATCCATACCCTTGTTAACGCTGGTGTTGCCTATAACCCAAATCACACCGCTACTAGCGATGCTATCAATGCTGCTATCCGCCGCCATACTCAAAAATCATTGGCGTTCGATAAATCGAGATATTACCTGGCGGCTTTTAATCACTGCCAGTATAGGTGTCCCTTTTGGTATTTCGTTTCTGGTTTTTGTCAACGAAGGGGTAGTGAAAATCACATTGGGTGCTGTGGTGGTTTTATCCAGTTTGAACGCACTGTTAGCGCTCACACCATCAACCCCTATGCCAGCAAATGCAGTCTGGCCATTCGGGTTTGTTATTGGTGTACTCGGCGCTGCCTACAATTTAATTGGTGCACCATTAGTGCTTTGCCTGCAGTGGGCTCGGTTACAAGCTGAAGAGTTTCGCGCCACCATGCACGGCGTCAGCCTGTTACTCAATGTGGTTATCCTTATCGGCTTCGCCACTGGAGGCCTGCTGTCAAAAGCCACGTTAATCAATTTTTCCACTGGACTAATACCGATGATAATAGGCGGGTTACTGGGTAACCTTGTCATTAAAAAAGTTAACGCGGAGCAATTTCGACTGATGGTCTATCTTATTTTGTTAGTGATGGGATTCAGTTTAATATTTTCGGGAATCGGCGTACTTTAATTAACACCCCGCAGATTTTCGTGATTCACAGCCTCGTGACACACGGCCTCAATATTGTGGCCATCGGGGTCGATCACAAAAGCACCGTAGTAATTGGGATGGTAGATCTCTCGTATCCCCGGTTTGCCGTTGTCTTTTGCGCCAGCAGCAATAGCGGCTTTATAAAACTGATCAACCTGCTCACGCGATTGCGCTCGAAAGGCAATATGCATGGGCGATTGCGTGTGCACATCGGGCCCAAACCAAAACTCGGCTTTTTCACCTTTACCATAACCGGCCCATCCTTGTACCTCTATAACCAGTTCTATATCAAGCGTGGCAAGCACTGCAGAATAGAACCGCTTGCTGACATCATAGTTTGCTACTGACAGACCAATATGATCGATTAGCATAATCCCCTCCTTTGCAGTGGTTAAAACTATCGTTTAGTTAGGATGAAAACGCTTCTCGCGCAACCACAGCAATTTCCTGCGCTAATTCGCTGTTTAAGCCCGGTGAAAAATACACCACAACATTGTAGTCGGGCAAAGCTGGCAAAGCCCCATCGTGCTCTATAGCGCTAATGCCATTGAGGCAGTTGTTTTCAAGCTCGGCGCGAACACCAAGGTCTGCGCCCGAGTACGCCAGCGCAGACCAGTCGTTCATGGTTTGTGTTCGGTCAATCCACGGAATATTGGCCTGATCAAGCGCCTCTAAAGCGGGCTTTCTAAACATACTGTGATGCGAAAATGCCACAGGCAAGGGTCTTTGCTTCCAGCACTCACCATTGCTTTGAGTCATCCATAGCAATGCCTGCTTGTCTATACACTCACCCCCCTGCGATGGTTCTAACTCAGTGGTAAAAATCACATCATACAATCCGTTTTTGAGTCCACGCAGTAAATAATGGCTGCACTCCAGTTCTATGTTGACGCCTAATCGTGGTTGCGACTGTCTTAACTTGCCAACAATAGCAGGCATGCACGGATGCAAAATATCATCGGATATCCCGCAGGTGATACTGGCATCATAAAGCGATTCGCTTAAGCTACGTATGGCTTCATTATTAATATCCAACAATCGACGCGCATAAGAAATAAGCCGATCACCTTCCACCGTTGCCACTACTTTTCTGCCATCGCGCTCCAGTAGTTGAACCGACAGATGTTCTTCCAGACGTTTCATTTGCATGCTAACAGCGGATTGCGTCATGTGTAAGGAATTGGCAGCGCGCGTCATTCCACCTGTTTCGGCCACTGCGATAAGGGTTCTGAGTGAGACTAGATCGAGGTTTCTATGCATTGAAATATCATCCATCAACTTTAGTGATTGTTGAAATCACATTAATTCGTTTCCAAAAACAGTGGGCATGGCTAATACTGTAACTATCATGTTTACCGCAACTAAGAGGTGGATGCAAATGGAAATTCGACCAACAACTCAACAACACCACGCACAAAGCAACGGCTCGCGTAATGCTTCTAAAAACACGGTAATCGGTAATTTAATAGCAGCAGTCATTGATGTCGTGATTAATCTGCCCGTAATGCACAACGTTTGGTTAGAGCGTCGCGCGCTTGGCAAGCTAAGCGACGAACAGCTTAGCGATATTGGCATTCACCCTAATCACGCCAGTACAGAATCGCGCAGACACTTTTTTGATATCCCGTTTGCTCGAAGAAAACGCGCACGGGATTTTAAAATGTTTGAAAAATTGGAAGCACAATTTGTTAAACCATTTAATAAGAGGCGCTTTTAAACAGCCATTGTGCGAAATACTAAACAATTGCCTGGAAAGTCGGCCGATGGGTGAATCGGTTAAAGGGTGAATTAGTAGAAGGGCTACTTTATAGAAGGATTAGCTAATCGCAGGGTAAGTCAATCGCAGGGTAAGTCAATCGTACGGTAAGTCGGTCGTAGGGTAAGTCAATCGTAGGGTAAGTCGGTCGTGGCAAGAACGCCACGACCGGTTATTCGTCTGCCGACTATCCCGATATCATCTGTTCGACAAAACTGTCGCAACCCAGAAAACAAATGCGAGACGGCAACACCCGCGATATCGGCCTTATAAACTTCGTCGACAATATCAAGTAGTAGGAAAAGAAAAAACCGAGCCTTCTTTAATACCCGTTGGCCATCGGCTGGTGATGGTTTTTAACCGCGTATAAAAATGCACACCTTCCGGACCATAAATGGAATGATCGCCAAACAGTGATCGTTTCCAGCCACCAAAACTGTGATACGCGACCGGTACCGGAATAGGTACGTTAACCCCAACCATGCCCACTTGAATACTGTCGGTGAAGCTTCGCGCTGCATCACCATCACGAGTAAAAATGGCAGTGCCGTTGCCATACTCGTGTTCATTGATCATGTGCACTGCTTCATCAAATTTGGCTGCGCGTACAACGGATAACACCGGGCCAAATATTTCTTCCTTATAGATGCGCATATCTGTAGTAACGCGATCAAACAAGCTGCCACCCAGAAAATAACCATTTTCATAACCTTGCAAACTGACATTGCGGCCATCAACAACTAACTCAGCCCCGGCACTAACGCCATCATCAATAAGTCCAACAATACGCGACTTGGCCTCGCTGGTAATCACAGGACCCATCTCGGCTTCAGTGTCGTCTGCCGGCCCTACTTTCAACGCTTCGACACGTGGCCGTAACTTCTCGACTAATTTATCCGCAGTTTCTTCGCCTACCGGCACCGCAACCGATATGGCCATGCATCGCTCGCCAGCCGAACCAAAGCCTGCGCCCATCAGTGCATCGACAGCTTGATCCAAATCGGCATCGGGCATAACCACCATGTGATTTTTAGCACCACCCAGTGCCTGCACGCGCTTGCCTGCTTGCGTGCCGCGCTGGTACACGTATTCGGCAATAGGCGTTGAGCCAACAAAACTAATGGCTTGTACAGTCGGGTTGTCCAACAACGCGTCAACCGCACCTTTGTCACCGTGAACCACATTCAGCACACCTTCTGGCAGGCCAGCTTGGTGGAACAGTTCCGCAAGCATCATGACCGAGGATGGATCGCGCTCTGATGGCTTGAGTACAAACGTGTTGCCACAGGCAATGGCCACCGGGTACATCCATAAAGGCACCATGGCAGGAAAATTAAACGGGGTAATACCAGCACACACGCCCAGCGCCTGTCGATCAGAGTAGCTATCGATAGATGGCCCGACGTTTCTGGAGAACTCGCCTTTTAGCAGTTGAGGGATTCCGCAGCAGAACTCCACTACCTCTTTACCGCGTTGCACCTCTCCTAGCGCATCGTCATGCGTTTTCCCATGCTCGCGCGAAATTTCTCGTGCTATGGCGTCAGCATTTTGCGAAATCAGCTCGTTAAAACGAAACATTATTGAGGCGCGCTTTAACGGTGGTGTATTCGACCAGGCGGGGAATGCGGCAGCGGCGGCGTCGACAGCCGCATTGACTTCCTCGACACTGGATAAGCCGAGTGCGTCAATCACCTCGCCCGTGGCTGGGTTATACACCGGCTGCTCACGTCCACTGGTGGTTGCGACGCGTTGGTTGTTAATTATATTTTCTATCATTGACTGATCTCAAAATGCTAAGAATTCGTTTGCACGCTTTGTTGACGTAGATCGCGATTTGTTCGCAAAAATGAAGAGCGACCCTTGTGCAAATCGCCGTAAAAACCGCGCACCTGCGCCATAATAGCTTGAACACACCCCAAGCGCACCACTGGCGGCACCCCTGACGCCTTTTGGCATGTACCCGACTCAAATAAGCGCCTGTTTTAACCAGCAAACAGCGGTTCGAAAGCCAGATTTGCACCTCGAGCATGGGTTACCATACCCGGCCTACAACAGGCAAAGAAAGGCTCTCTCAGATGAACAAACTGGCTCTGATCGGCGCTGGTCGCATTGGTAAAGTCCATGCTCTGGCAGTCAATGGGGTACACAACACCAGCATCAAGTACGTGTGTGATGTGCATGAACCCTCGGCCATAAAGCTGGCAGAATCGTGTGGAGCAACGGCTGTCAGCGTTGATGAGGTATTCGCAGACAATGAGCTCACTGGCATCATCATAGCCAGCGCTACCGATACTCACGCGCCACTACTTAAGCGATGCGCTGAAAACAGCATGCCTGTTTTTTGTGAAAAACCCGTCGATATCAGTTTGGCTATTGCGCAGGAAGCTGCCTCACACATTGAAAAATCCGGCGTGCTGTGTGCCATGGGCTTCAACCGACGCTTCGACCCGCAATTTGCCGAACTGCACGCTCGAATCAATCAAGGCGATATCGGCACACTTGAAACGTTGATAATCATCAGCCGTGACCCCTCCCCTCCACCCATCGACTACGTCAAAGTATCAGGGGGTCTTTTTCGAGACATGATGATTCACGACTTCGACATTGCTCGCTGGATGCTGGATGAGCCGATTGAAACGGTCTATGCAACAGGCAGTTGCGTCATCGATCAGGCCATAGGAGACGCTGGCGATGTGGACACAGCTGGCGTTACCTTAACCACAGCCAGTGGCAAAATAGCCATGATTACCAACAACCGACGATCGGTCTACGGCTACGACCAACGCATTGAAGCATTTGGCTCAAAGGGTATGTTGCAAGCCATGAACCACACTGACACCAATCTGGTTCACTCTCATGCAAAGGGTGTGTCGACCGATGTGCCCTTACACTTTTTCCTGGAACGTTATCAGGACGCATACCGGCTAGAGTTAGAGGACTTTATTAGAGCACTCAGTGAAAAAGGCAAGCCATTGGCCGATCACAACGATGGCGTGGAGTCCTTACGATTAGCAGAAGCCGCTGTTATGTCGGCCAGCACTGGCAAGGCCATACCACTAGCGACAATTTAAGGGATGAAAACCTTCAAGTAACAAGCCGGGCGTGATGCCCGGCTGCTACAGCGTCTGATTACTGACGAGGTCGATTACTCAATGGAGTGATTACTGAATGCAGTGATTACTGAATGCTCGCAAAGAGACTACTGAGTTTTAAGGCTATCAACAGCCAATTCAGGTGGTACCAACAACACAATACCCGCATCAATATTTCTTTCGTCTTCAATATCATTGAGAATCATAATTTTCTCCCAATTAAAGCCGCTGCCTGTTGTGCGCTCAGCAAAGTCCCAAAGTGTATCGCCTTCGAGAAAAGTAGATTGAATTTGTTCAATGGGCTCAGGCTCTGTGATCACAATAGGCTCAGCTGAATTTGAACCACCTGATAGCACCTGACACGCAGATAACACGATCGCTGAAGCAATCAAGGCTAAGAATTTTAATGATTTCATGTTGTATCTCGTTAATGCGCAAGCACGGCAATGCGCGGATTTGTTCGTGGTCATGAGGGATTCACATTCCTCTGTTCACTATTTTAGCGAATAAACACAGAATATTTACGGCAATAAATAGCCAGGACGTGTTTTGGAATGTAAACGATTGGAAGCAACTGACTTGGCGCACACAGGTGTCACACTGCTGACACCAACTGATAACCCCAAATGATAACAACGGTAACTGACGACGATTATTTTCGCCCGGCTGATGCCTCGTCAGTACCCATTTTTCGTTCCAGCCATCGTACAAATTGCCCAATAATGAGAATAATGACCAGATACTCGATGATCAGTACTGAGTAAATTTCTAATGCCCGGTACTCAGTAACAATTAATTCATTGGCACGACGGGTCAGTTCCTGCAATCCGATAACCGAAACCAGCGCCGACATTTTTACCATGTAGGCAAACTGATTCCCCAAGGCTGGCAGAATACGCCGAATGGCTTGCGGCAAAATAACGTACCGCATGGATTGAAAATAATTCAAACCTACTGTGCTGGATGCTTCGGCCTGCCCTTTTGGAATGGACTGTATGCCGGCGCGAAATATTTCTGCCTCGAAAGCGCTATCAGATAACGCCAGAGCAAACACACCTGCCCAAAAGTAGTCAAACTGAATACCAGCGATTTCCGGAAGGCCGTAATACACCCAAAGAATCAACGGTAACAGCGGAATAGAGCGGACAATCTCGACATACGCATAGTTAGTTGCCCGCAAAGGTTTGTTTTTAGCAATGCCGGGTATGGCTATTAGCAGTCCTACAACGATAGATATCAATAGCGCCAGGAATGACATAGCCAGCGTATTAAAGGTACCTGCAATTAAAAACTTGAGATTAACCGCACCCTGTTTTGTGAACGGTGAAACCACATACCATTTCAGGCTGTCGTTAGCGCCCAGGGTATAAACCAGTGCAACCAACAGCACGATACCAATGACAATGGGAAAGCCATAACCTGTGAAAAAATTTCGCACACTTCGCATAGTCGTTTTACCAGAATACTAGTGCTGCAAAATTTGATCGAGAAACTGCTTACAACGATCGGTTTGAGGGTTTTCAAAAAAATCGGCTGGCTTGCCGGTTTCGACAATTTCACCTTCGTCCATAAACACCATCATGTCAGCCGCCTTTCTGGCAAATCCCATTTCATGGGTGACGACCACCATCGTCATGCCCTCTTCCGCCAATTCGAGCATAACGTCGAGGACTTCAGAAATCATTTCCGGGTCAAGTGCAGAAGTTGGTTCGTCAAACAGCATGATTTTAGGTTCCATACACAAAGAGCGAGCAATTGCCACACGTTGTTGCTGACCACCCGAGAGCTGCCCCGGCTTTTTTTCGGCTTGCTCAGGAATATGAACACGCTCCAGGTATTTCATAGCGCGCGCCTCTGCCTCTTCTTTGCTGAGCCCACGAGCTTTCATTGGCCCGAGAGTGAGGTTTTCGAGTACGGTTAAGTGCGGAAATAAATTGAACTGCTGAAATACCATGCCCACTTCAGCTCGGATGCTTTTTATGGCCTTTCTCTTTTTAGTTAGCTCAAGACCATCAACAAAAATACGCCCTTGTTGATGTATTTCCAAACCATTCAAACAACGCACCACCGTTGACTTACCCGAGCCCGAGGGGCCACAAATGACCACACGCTCACCGGCTTGAACCTGCAGATCAATGTTACGCAGCACTTGAAAGTCACCAAACCACTTATCCACGCCAATCATCTCAATGGCAATATCGGTTTGAGTCATGTTGTTACAACTGATATATAAAGGGAGTGAGACAACTGATTTAGCACACTACTGCATTTATGGAAAAAACTGCAGGGGCAAAAAACTGCGTGCAATCAAGCTGTCCAGAAACAAGCTGTCTGGCAAAACCAGACAGCTTGTTAACTTAACAGACTGATTACATGCCCCACGTGCTACCGGTGTCATCGAAAAAGCCTTTCAGCTTTTTCAGTTTCACCCAGTTATTCACATAGTTTATCCACACTTGATCGCCCTGCGGCAACAACATGGCAATCGGTGCTGGCGCACGCGCATCGGCACCGGCGACTTGCGCAATGTCGAATTTCTCTTTTAGTGTGGCGCCTTCAATATTTGATGTTATAAACACATCGGCACGACCTGCAACAACTTCGTTGAATCCACGCGCTGGCGCTTCAACGACTTTGATCTCTGCATTGGGAAACCATTCGCGAGCATGTTTTTCGAAAGTGGTACCAAGGGTGGTTGCCACTTTAACGCCCGGCTGATTGATTGAATCCCAACCATCAAATTTGGATGCGTTGTCTTTCATGGCAAAAGGGTAAATTTCCACTGCCAGATAACTTTCGGAAAAGCCGGCCGCTTTCATTCGGGCTGGGGAAATGGAGGCAGAGCCAGTGATGTGGTACTTGCCTGCGGTTACGCCGTTGACTAACGTTTTCCAATCGGTGGGTACAAACTCGAGCTCAACATCGAGATCTTTGGCAAGCTCGGTCATCACGTCAATATCAAAACCCTTGTACGTGTTGGTGGCGGGATCTTTGACTGTCATTGGATTCCAGTCACCGGTTGTACCGACCTTTAACTTGCCACTGCTTAAAATATCTTCCAGCGCTGACTGCGCATGCGCCACACCAGTTACTCCCCAGCTAACGCCCAAGGTCAGCATGGTTGCGGCGACTAGTTTTATTATCTTTCTCACTTTTTTATACGCTCCGTTAACGAACATTAATTGTAACAAGAATTCAATGATACGCTGTGTGAACATCGAATTTTAGGTAAATCATTGAAATAACGTTGGAAACGCGGCTTTTCTTTAACTAAGCGGCGACTTTTCGTTACTATTTTTGCAGGCGTTGTCGAACTTTTACGTTGCTGCTCCTTGAGTGGATCTCTGCAGGTGCCTATGGGCTTGTGAGACAACATCGAACTCCATTTCGTTCAATGAGATGCCACTGACTTTACAAAACTGATTTTTATTCAATTCATTACCACTAAAAGTGGCGCAACTTAGGCCAATCAATTCAGCGATAACAGCCTGTTGCTCAACATTACAATTTTCAAAGCGGATGTGTTCGCGCAGCGGCGGTAATATGTTGTAGCCATGGCTTAAATGAACCCGTAATCGATTGCCCAGCGCAACACAGGTTTGCGTAATTAAAGAATCACCTATGTACTTTGCACCGCCATTCTGGGACTGCCAAACATGACACGCTTCATGACCTAAAAGACGCAGCCCCTCGTTCGACAGAGACAGATCGTCATAGTACAAACGTGTCCCCCAGTTTTTTCGCAAAAATATGTCATTGCCAACCGCCTGGGGGCTAATTTTTAATCGTTCTTTAACACCGCCAAATTGGAGCTGAATTTTCTCGTAGCATAAGTTGTCCGCGAATATCGCGTACAAATATTTTTGCTCGGCTTCACTTAGACCGCGTTCAGCATACGAGGGTATGTTTCGGTTTAATAGATTTGCAATAGCGTGCAGTACCAGTGAAGCAATGGTGAGTATCAGTTGCAATGGTAAATATATGAATGGAAAACACAGACTTTGTAAACGTGCTCGCCAAGAAGATAACAACGACGGTTTTTCATTATCGCCTCTCTGACTTACGAACAGCAGTCTGAACGACGACGCCACCTCAGCGCTAAAGTTAAGAACCCACTGACCCAAAAACCGCACCACGCTGTATAGATCAGCATTAAAGCGTTTAATTGCGGTCACGACTTCACCATCTGTGATGTTATAGACTTATTCTGGTTAGTACTCGGTTCAGTTAACCCATCCACCGCCGCACCGGTGCATTGGCCTCTTCTAACGGTTGCGTCACGATATCAACCAGTGTCGGTCCATCGTGTTCAATGGCCTCACTCAAAATCTTTTTAAGTTGTGCTGGGTCTTCAACCCGCCATGCTTTTACACCATAAGCACTGGCAACAGCTGCGTGGTCTACCCGATTAAAATCAACGTTGTAATAACGCTTGTCGCAATCGGCTTCCTGACTAGCTTTAATCCAGCCAAAGGCACTGTTTGAAAAAACAATGTAAGTAATAGGCGCTTTGTGCCGCACGACGGTTTCCAGTTCACCACACGTAAACCCAAAAGAACCATCGCCCATCATGGCAACCACCTTACTGTTGGGCCGACCAAACCAGACACCCAGCGCGGCACTAAGAGAATAGCCCAATGCCCCATGTGCTCGATTAGTAATAAATTGGCGGCCCGACAATGGCAGCTGATAGTAAGCTGAAAAATAAGGGCATGAGGTACCGGGGTCAGACACGATGGTTGCGTCGTCCGGCAAGACATTCATCATGGTATCAATAACGCGTTCGGGCCTGATAGGCAACTCGTTACTATTGGCATGCACCTGAAAGTGTTCAAACTTGGTTTTCTTTGCAGCGGCAATTGACGCTGCTCCTCCATAACTTTGTGACGCCTGGCCTCGCTTATCCATTTCAGCATTAAGCGCTTGCAGCGCTAATTTCAAATCGCCCACCACCCCGACCTCAGTTTGGTAATTAGCACCAATCACCATGGGGTCAGAGTCAAAATGGATAACACGTGCACCCGGTTTTGGTGCCTCCCAACGTGATGTTGTGGTTGAACCTGCTCGGCAACCCATAAACACGACAAGGTCTGCTGCGGCCAACAAGGCCCAGGTTTCGTCAGTGCCACCATTAGAGCCCACAACGCCTAAGCAGTTGGGGTGCGATTCGGCGAGGCTGCCTTGCCCCGATATCGATGTAGCCACAGGGATATCAAGACGCGTTGCCAATATAGCCAACTCTTGATCGGCACCACTGATAACGACGCCACCACCGCAAACCACTATTGGATTCTTTGCAGACAACAATGAATCAACCGCTGCTTCAACTGAACTTGGATCTGGTGCAACGCGATACGCTGGATAACTTGTATGGTTAGCGTCTGCCCAGATGTCTTCGGGTGGCACACTCTGGTATTGCACATCGTAGGGTAAGCCCAAGTGAGCTGATCCTGATCGGCCTGTTGTCATGGCGCGAAACGCCTGACGCACCATTCTTGGGATGTGATCGGCCTGGGTAATGACCGTATTCCATTTTGTTAGCGGCGCCATCACCGCTTTTTGATCGACTTCGGTTAAAGGGTACTTGCCATAGCTAGCAACCGAGATATCGGTGGTGATACCCAACACAGCATAAGACGACTCGTTAGATTCAATGAGCCCTGGCAATATATAAGTGGCACCACCGCCAGATGGCCCTTCACACACACCCGGTTTACTGGTGACGCGAGAATACCCGTCTGCCATGTAGGCAGCACTTCGTTCATCACGTGTTAGAACATGCGTAATATCATGATCAAGCGTGTGCATGGCATCGTAAAAAGGCAAGGTAGTATCGCCACACAATCCAAATATATGTTTGACTGAATGCGCCTCTAGCATGCGAACCATGGCTTGCGCACCGTTTAGTGTATTTTTTGTATTCATCTTGCTGCTAAATCCGTAGAGGCTGTACGCACTGTACCAAAGCCAGAGGATGGAACCTAGCCAAATTCTGCAGCAATGAATCTCTGGCCAAGGCTACAGGGCTGACGTACCATGTAATACATTCAGAATCAGGACCTAAACGTGACAACAGAACAGGGCGGAAAAACAGTATTTGGTGCCAATGTTGGAATTCTCATGTTGGAAACGCAATTTCCGCGTGTGATTGGTGATATGGGTAACGCGCTAACCTGGCCCTTTCCGGTGCAATATCGTGTAGTGCGTGGCGCTACACCCGACTTGGTGGTACGAAACGATGCGTCAGTGCTAAGCAATTTATTTATTGATGCAGCCAAAGACCTCGTTGCCTCCGGGGCCGATGGCATTACCACCAATTGCGGCTTTCTGGCACTGATACAAAACGAACTCAGTCAGGCCATAGGGGTGCCGGTGGCGGCTTCGTCACTGATGCAAGTGCCGTGGATTCAAGCCATGTTGCCACCTGATAAACGTGTGGGTGTGCTAACCATCTCAAAAGAAACACTGACCGATAAACACTTGATCGCGGCAAACATTCCGTTAGACACACCCGTTGGTGGCACTGAACCCAACAGTGAATTTTCATCGGGTATTCTCAATGACCACCCCACTCTGGATTTTAATCAGTGCCGAAAGGACAATCTGGCAGCGGCTGAAAAACTAATGCAATCGCACACAGATATTGGCGCTATCGTATTGGAGTGCACAAACATGGTTCCCTATGCAGCAGATATAAGAAAGCTGACTGGGGTACCCGTGTATTCTATTTATTCTTTTGTTAATTGGTTTCAGGCTGGGCTAATGCCACGTCGTTTTACAATGAATCTGGACGACCCAATCTATTAGCGATGTAATTTGGCCAAAAACACAACTCATTGCCACGCTTAACAACCAAGCTTAATTGCCAAGCTCAATTGCCAAGTAAGGGCAGTTTTTTGAGTTTATGATAGTCCAGCGCCATGGCTATGCAGTGCTTCAAAGCAACATCTGGAATGTTGTCATCCAGCGGGAATGATAAAGCCCGGTTACCATCATAAGTAAATTCATCCTGATAAAGCTCCCTGATGGTCTCTACCATGATCGAGTTACAATTAAAATATAAGGAAAATTGATCGGGTTGTTTTTCAGTCCATTTCATGCGAACCGTGCTCCCGTTTTTACCCAGATAACTTGGCTCTCCCCATTTTAAGGTTTCTTCTGTGTTGTCTAAACCAACGGATTCTTTCGCAGCCTCCACAACTAACTGACGCACCTGCTTGAATACTTTTTTGGGCTTGGCCGGATAATGTTTTATAACTTCCGCCACTTGTTCAGATACAGTTGATTTCATCGCTATTCCTTTTTCGTTGCCGAAAGCGCAATACGAATTAGGCTACAAGTACACAGTGCCTTCTATTAGAATGTGAGTTTGTCCGCCAATACGCGCTTCTCCTTGTTTGCCTGAACCTCGGCTAACGTAGACACGCCCCTCTCTATTAATGCTGGTGCCCTGAGCTATTAACAGATCTTTATCCAATTCATTGTTGTGAAGGCGCCAGTGAGCCAAAGCAGAATTCAAAGAACCGGTGATGGGGTCTTCGCTCATACCACTGGAGGGCGCCAACATACGTACTTCAAAATCGCACTCAGAACCCGGCTTGTGTGGACCAATCAAGCCTATGGATTTTTCGCTGGGCCAGCGAACCCTGGATGAATCTACAGCCAGCACTTGCTCTGCTGATTGCAATTCAAACGCATGCCACTCTGGACCGTTATTCAGTACAGCAGAACGTACAACGTGCTCAGGAAGTATGCCGAGTTTGTTTGTAAGCTCGCTAAATTTTTCACCAGGCATATCGTTTATCGTGGTGGGTGGCGACACAAAAGCCGGTACCTCTTTACTGACATCAATTTCAACTATGCCGACCCCACACTCTTGCCTGACTACCCCTTGTTGCTTGGGCACTCCACCGGTGTGTAGCCAGGCGGCACAACTGCCCAGCGTGGGATGGCCAGCAAACGGCATCTCGCGCACAGGTGTAAGGATTCGAACTCGGTAGTCGGCGTTTTGATCGTTGGGCGGAAATATAAAGGTGGTTTCTGCTAAATTGGTCCACGCTGCAAAATGGCGCATGGCATCTTCGCTTAGCCCTTGCGCATCAAGCACTACCGCTAGCGCGTTGCCTTTGGTAGGCTTAGATGTGAAGACATCACATTGAATAAATCGTCGTAGCTTTTTCATACAAATAGGTACCCGACTCTCACAAATTCTTATACACCTGCAACTCAGTGTACACAGGTAGTTAATCTAATTCACCTAAACCATGAACGCAAAAACTAATGCCACAACGGCAAACAATTACTTTGAACTCGATGGCAAGCTTGCTTTGGTGACCGGCGCATCGTCTGGTTTGGGATGGCACTTCGCACATTGCCTTGCAAAAGCCGGCTGCAACGTTATCGTGGCCGCCAGACGGCAAGACAGGCTGGATAAGTTAGCCGATGAAATTAACTCATCAGGCGGACACGCATTCCCATTAGTGCTGGATGTGCAAAACCGCGAGACTTGCAAATCAGCTTTATCAAGTATGGCTTCAGAGATCGGCGTACCAGATATCCTTATAAACAACGCTGGCATCGCAAAAGTTGCGCACTTTCTTGACGCCACAGACAGCGACACAGACGCGGTTATCGGGGTTAATCAAACGGGCGTATGGCAAGTATCTCAAACCGTGTGCAATCAAATGGTTGATGCAGGCAAGCCTGGTGCGGTTATCAACATAGCATCAATACTGGGTTTGTCTGTTGCACCGGGTGTCGGTAGTTACGCAGTGAGTAAAGCTGCTGTCGTGCAGTTAACCAACATCATGGCACTGGAGTTAGCGCGCCATCAAATTAGAGTCAACGCCATCGCACCGGGGTACTTTAGCACCGAAATGAACCACGACTTTTTAAACAGCGATGCCGGAAAAAAAGTTATTGAGCGAGTACCAAGCCGACGTGCAGGAGAGCTATCCGACTTGGACGGCGTTTTATTGTTACTGGCATCTTCAAGAAGTCAGTATATGACTGGTTGTACCATTCCAGTTGATGGCGGACATTTGGTTGCTGGGTTAATGTAGAAGAGAAGAATAATCGCCGATCAGCAAAACCCAACACTACTGGGCAGGATGCCTACTCAATCGTTTCGATTTCTATTCGTTTATCCACTAGCGATATTTTTTATTAGGTTTCTTATTTAGTGCCACTCGATCCGCCAAAGTAGATTATTGTCATGACAGTGACAAAATGAACAGCTGATATCATGAGGTTAGACATCACAACCGGATTTGTAAAAGACCCAACCGTTAGGGGCGTCGTAACCTTGTAAAGAATTTGAACGACCAACAACGCAAAAACAAGCTTTGTATCAGTGTAGAACAACAGCGCAAGCGAGAAAATAAGAATCGCCAAGTACACAGAGAACAGAATACCCCGTGCAGACGTGGAAACACCGTAGGCACTTTGCAACCAACTTGCTTCTTGATAAAAACCCAAACATACTGGCACTAACACTAATATATTTATTATCAGCGAAATTTTGATTAGAACTGTCATTTAGCTAATTAGTGAGCCCAAACAATAATTATAACAGCACAGTCCAATCCATTTTAACCACAGTCTATTCATGAGCTCTTGTAATGAGGATAGAGTGTTGCACTGACCAGTTTAACCCGCCAGTGATTAGCTCTCAATACGCAGATTCAGCGGAAGGAATGCAACACTCCATGTAACGAATTAAGCTACCATAGGAGCTATCACGGGAGCTATCTTCTCCTAGCATTATCTCTTTCCAGGACTTTGTTTCAAAACAAATAATATCCATTTCCCACACACAACCTACAACCTCTTTCACTCCCGTTTCAAATGCATTTGTATCTCTCCATTGAGCTCTCATTTGGAAGGTATTTGCTAGCACGCTACCCCATATCCAATAGAAAACAGGGGAAACGATAGCTACCTCAGCAAAGTGCACAATTTGGAAGCCTACGCCGTGATTTCCTTCTGCGTCTTCAAGTCGACCGGCTGTTGGTAATCGTTCTATTGCTGACTCTAAAGCTGATTGGGCTACTGACAAGTCAAACTCTCTATCCTTTGCGATTATTCCGTATCGCTTTAATTTCCAACCGTTAGCCTTTCCTATAGGTAATTGAAGAATGCGCCTCGAAGAAAAGGGTTGGAAGTGTTTCATAACCGTTCCTTATTAAATGTCATTATGATTTGAGAGAGCGATCAATCAATTGGGTCGACTAAATTCTGCTCTGGGCCGAAATTAGCTCCTCTACCCTGCATAGATTACCGGTAGAACTCGCACCCCAAAGGAGAGGATCAGTCCGACAGTATTTTCTTGAGATGAACTATGTTTGAGCCCTTGTACTGAGTAACGTGTGAATCGACGTAGCCTAATCCTCGATATAGGGCAAGGTTGCGTGTCATTAGCTCGTTTGTGTACAAACGTACTAGATTTAAACCTTTTGCCATTGCTACTCGCTCGGCTTGCCTCAATAGTGATCTACCGATTCCACGCCCAGTGTAATCGGGCAGAACAGCCACGCTGTAGATCGTGGTATGGGCTTCTTCATGCTGCAGCATCAATAACCCTACTTTGGTGCCTGTGTGCTCCGCGACCCAAATATCAAAATCATCGAATGCTGCTTGATAGTCTATTGTCATTGGGAGTGGTATTCGCCCAAGCAGGAGAACGTAGTCACTATAGGCTTGGTCTGTACAAGCCTTTAACCAACTTGCATCAGCCTTTGTACCAGCTCGAATTTTCAAATCAACACACATCGACACATACTACCGCACATCCAACCGCACATCCAACCGCACATCGACAGACTGCTTTGGGCCATTTTTGTGCCGGCTAATTGAGTATAGGTGATGAGCAAAAATGTCCCTATTGCGGACATCATATACATCCATAAATACGTAACCAAACCCCAGCCGCAGAATTCATTGAATGGATTTTAAAGCCTCGGTGGTAGTATCGAATTACTCACGCATGAACTAACTGATGATTTAAGGAGACAATCAGCATCGCCTGTAAAGTGTAAGTCGGTTATCTTAGCCGTGGCAAGAATTCTCGGTAACAATATTCCGGTTTCGTCTCCGTGCATTCCATCCAGGTCTATTCAAAATTAGTTACTCTGCTTTGCAATTGCTTTTGTCTTCATTTCTAATTCCCCACACATAGCAATCATAGTTTCTGAAGCAATGTCCCCACCTACCATTTCTTTGGTAAACATGAGCATATTGACAACCGTTAACGGGAGAACAATCCAAACAAGAAATAGCGCTAATGCAGGAACGATACAAACCTGAAGCCCCTTTTTAACTTTAGTAGGCTCGAAAACCTTTTCGCCTGGCACGGGATTCTGTTTTGCCTTAATTATGCTGATATCACTTTTGGTTCTATGCCTAACCATACATAACCACATAGCTAAAAAGGGAACCAAAATAGATCCATAAAGGAGCATCTGAAATCCTAATGCACTTCCACCATTGACACACGAAATGGCACCGACAAACTTCCAAAAGAGTAGCTCAAAATCTACCAAACCGAAGTAATGCACTGCACCAACAACACTAAGAAGTATTATGAATGGGAATTGAATAAATATCACAAACCGCTTGTGATTCTTACTCTTTAACTCTATTTCCGCTTCACTTGCCAGCGGTGCCCACTCGAACATCGATTCAATGGGGTGATTCATACAACAAATAGGGGCGTTGATTAAGTATATATACTAGCGTCCATCTAACCTGAAAAAAGACCGCACATATTAGATCGCCTAAAACATGCGAACTAGTTCACGTTACTAGTTATAAGTACCAATCAAAAATCCGACACTTAACAGCAATATTCAGCACAAAGCAAACTCCTTCCCTACGATCGCTTTGCGCTGTTGGTGATAATAGAGTCTCCACGTGTAGGATCTGTTTATAGTGAAGTTGCTGAAAGACCACGAAAGTAGAATCAAGTGAGCAAGTTAACGAAGAGTATCGAGTTCAGCTGCATATTGGAGCTGCAATAAAAGTTTATGTTGTCCGTGCAGCTTCTAGTAGCTCATCAATATGATGATGAATACTGACAAAACCTTTAATTCGCTCTTCAACTTTTTCAGCAAAACTGTCCAATTCGCACTTGTCTTTTCCTCCCAGCAAAGTTGTTGGCCCATAGTCAAGCTTAATACCGGGCCAATCAGCTACCTCGTTAGAAACCAAGCGCCTGAATTCCTGTGCAAACTCTCTTGACTCAAGTGTATAGCCGGGAAGTTTGCGAAGTGTTTTCGCGTGGATATTATAAGGAAATTTTTTCTTCTTAATATCTGACTTTCCGACCCATATGGCACAAAAGATACCCAAAGTAACATCTCGGTTTTTATCGAAGCGATTAGTCCAATCAGGCTTTGCAATGTACAAAGGCGAACAATCAACATAATCGAGTTGCTTGCAAATAATTCCATGTGACTTTTTAAGCTTCGCAGCGTGCTTGCGTTCCTGCTGCTTAAGAATTTTCTCAAATTGCTCCATGAACTGCTCCTTTACTCAAACCCTAAAGACGCGGAAGAAGTTCCGCTCGGGGTCTTTAGTGAATTTGCAAACCAAATTAGTAGAGTCGTACTTTAGTTACAAAGTGCGGATGTCTGCAAACAACAATTTCTATAGATTAAGTGGTTCATTCTGTTTAAATCGCTTCCAACTCTTCAACACGACCCGTTCTAGTTCGTACGGATAATCAAATTCATACTTATCCGCCAATAATCGACCGGTAGCGACGATCTCGCTATCTAACTTGTCTATCGCGGCAACAGCATCGGCTTGTGACCACGTACTAGGAAGCATTCCAGCCAGTAAGTCATTACCGTATTCATCGCTCAGAATTTTGAGCAAGGGAGTCGCGGTATGGATAGTCATGGGCGGGCATGTAACGATGCCGCAGTCTTTGCCTTTAGCTTGAATAAACTTGAGTCGAAGCAGGATGCCTGAAAACAGGTAAATCGCATCGCGCAACATCAGCGTCAAATTGCGATGAATAACTTTTTCGTGTTTTACATGGTTCGACCAGTACATGCGGAGCGCCTGCGCTATTTGAATTGGCTGTACATCCTCAAATTCAAGCATGTGTTCAGCAAAGGGATGTGCGAGGCGTTCTCTAAATTGATCATCGCGACAACCGATTATGAGTTTAGGTTCTGGGTTCAGCTCCCGCTCGGGTGTCTGTACCCATAGATCGTACATCTCAGCGTTGTTCAGCAGAACGTGATGCAGAACCGCGTCGTCGGTTCTTAAGCTGATCGTTGAATCAACGGCGGGTCGGCAAAAAATCGCTTCGACATTTGGATTTTTCCACCAATCAAGTGACTGATCACGAACCGCTACACGTAGATCAACATCGCTATACCGATCTGCTTTGCCGCAGCCAAAACTCCCACCCAGCCATATTGCGATCGTGTCTTCATAATTCCACAAACGTTTTGAAATTTCGATTAACAGATCGACTTGTGGTAAATCGGGGAGGCTTTCCGTTTGTAGAGTCATAGTCTAACATTTTGACAGTAGCGAACGCCCAAAGCGGACATTAAATTGAATTGGATCGGATCGCAGGCAGCTCTGAACCACGCTTAGCCTGCTAGAATTATTCAAGCTGCAGCTCTACCCCTGGTCCCGTAAGTACCATTGCTTTTTATCAATCTTATAACAACGCCAGAGCTCTGGTTTACCAGATAGATGTAACGTTTCCTCATGAGTGAACGATGCGCCAATTTTTAGGGTTGCTTTTTGTGATCTGATATTTTCGCGATTAATGTGAAACCACACTGTATCAAAACGGTGAAAAGCATGCTCAAGCATGATTTTTTTTAATTCATAATTTGTCTTACCCCCCCAATACTCCTTTGCCAGAAAAGTAAAACCGATAGAAATATTTTGTTTCGCTGAATCCGGGAAATAATATCTGGATAATCCGATGATTTTTTCAGATGAATTATCAGTGACTACTACCGATGCTTTTGAATCTAAAGCGTTACCAAAATACGGCTTGAATTCTGACAACCTGTACCTACCCGTGCTGGGGTGACCACGCCAAATATTTTTGTCCGAGGCACAGGCATACAAATCATCAAAATCAGCTTCAACCAGTGGACGAATAGAAATACTCGAGCCTTTTAACGTTGGTTGTAGGGAGAATGCATTATTCATAGTCGTCGAGGCCTCTTTTACACTGATAGTCTACTAAGCTGCTTTAAGGCTAAAAGGCTCTATCTCTAATCATGGAAAGGGTCTGTTCAACGCTTCGCTGTTCAGAAATCCCTGCAGTATCGATCACAATTTGTGCTTGTAACCAGGGCTCATAGCCTCTTTTGATTACATCTTCCCATGTCACTTGCATTGACTGCTCAATATCAGTTTCCCGGGATTCAATTCGCCGTTTGTGTTCTACCTGGTCGGAACACACTATTTCTATTTCCAAAACAGGAACGCTCGCTGTTTCTCCGATACGACGCCATGCACTGCGAGTCATTTCTATGGGATTAACGGCATCCGCTACTACCGGTAAGCCAAGCGACAGGTTGTCAGCCGCGACTTTATACGCAAGCTCGTATCCCTCGCTGTGAATCTTGTTGTACCCTGCGTCTTTAAGTGTTTGTTCAATTGTGTCGACGCGTATATAAGCAGCGTTTAGCTTGCGAGCAACGCATTTTGATATGGTGCTTTTCCCGCTAGCTGGCAAACCACCAAATATCAGCAACATAAACCACCTCTTTTACAACAATCGTGAACGCCAACTACGGTGGTAAAGTGTAAACCATGCTCACAGAGATAGTAAAAATAAGTTGAAAAACAAAAGAACCGTCGGCGAACAAGCCAACCACCTGTGGAATCGCTTATCGCCTTACCCGGGAGGCAAATGGCTTTTCAGTAAGTTGGTGGGTATCACAATACCTTACACCGGAAGCATGCAACCGCGGGTGTTGTCGCTACAACCAGGCCACGCTGTTGTACAGTTGCATGACAAGCGCAGGGTTCGCAATCATCTTAACTCCATCCATGCCATTGCTTTAGCAAATTTGGCCGAGTTCACTACCGGACTAGCGACTTTATCAGCGATGCCAGCCAACAGTCGGGCTATTCTGACCGGGCTGGAGGTGAGTTATCACAAGAAAGCCAGAGGTACGCTTAAGGCGGAGTGCAAAACCAATTCCTTAACAACGCCATCATCAAATGTTGACGAGCAGTCTTTACAAGTTGAAGCTAAAATTTATGACACAAACGGCGATTGCGTTGCAACCGGGCTGGTCACATGGCTGATTGGGACACAAAAAGGTCCAGAATAAAGCTCATCTGATCAGTCCCAGACTACGCTTGCGTTCTAAAACACTTTCTAACCATGGCTTGTCTTCCAACAATTCCTCCATACCACCACCGCAATATTGAGCACACCAGCGATAGAGGTTCTTTGTCAGTTCTTTAGAGTCAGACAGTGGTGGTTCTTGCCGAACCTTGTCCAGGGCTTCAACAACAGAGGCTGAAAGTGATCGGTACATTGCGTCGATTCTTTCATGAATATCGGGAGTTGCAACCTCATGGTATAACTCCATACCATTAATATTAAGCGCTAACGTTCTTGGGTAGTTAGAACACATTAAATTCCAGTTCTCCCCTTCAACCGCTTGATCACCTGCGTGCCTGATGTCGGTTCTGAGTATGACCACAGGTATATCTAGTTGTTTGGCGACCATAAACTCAACCACGGTGCCAGAATCCAGATCGGCACCATCAAAGTTGAATAAACCCACATCAGATTCGATGATCAT
>CALHOI010000026.1 GCA_938035525.1 uncultured Granulosicoccaceae bacterium | reverse complement strand
AATACCTTGCTCTTTATCAATAACAATACCGACACCTTTAAAGTGTCGTGCATAAACATTATCAACGCTGTACGGAATATTGAAATCAACTCGTACCATGCCAGGCGCAACTTTGTTTAACAAGGCATCTTTGAATTCGGGGACCTTGATATTGTTGTCAATGGTAGGAGGCAATTTCACTGGTAGCTCCACGCTCTGGCAATCCCAAAACCTGGCATCATCGACACGCTTACAGCGACGATGATCAAACCAGCGATTATTGATATCCAGCTGCGTGACGCTGGTGGTGTACTCCCGTCCGGGCACCACAAAGCGTGTTAACAATTTTTTATTACGCGCCGAGCTCTTCACTATGCTAATAAAGCCGTTCAAGTCGTTAACCGGTTTACCATCAAGCTCTACGATCACCGAGTTTTGTGGCAAATTAGCCTGGTTAAACACATAACCTGCACGCATCACTACAACACCTTCTTGCGCGCGGTCCATAGCGCGAGAATGCTGAATAGACATGTTTTGTAATATGGCGTCGCCCAGCTCCAGAAATTCAACTGGCTCGATATCGTGTAAATCGGCGACCAAGGATTTGAGCTCAAGGACTTCTCCCTGACGCATAACGTCTATAACGAGTTCTTTACCAGTACTGCTATCGAGTAGTGCTTCCAGATCTATAAAGTTGGTAATAAGCTGGTTATCGATGGACAGCAGGATGTCACCCTCTTCGAGTATCTCATCAGCTACCCCACCAGCAATCACCTGTCGCACCATCAACATGCCATTGTTGGATGGGTCAAGTTTTCTGGCCTGCTGCTCGGTTTGTTCGTCGAGCCCTAAACGGGCCAAGTCTCTAAACGGCTCGTGAGAGAAAATAGTTTGTAATCCACCACGATCAATTTCCTGGTTGTTCTGTAAACGCTCCAGCGCGTATTGAATTCTGGGCAGCGGTAAGAAAAAGCTGCTGGCGGTTTTGGTATTGGCGGCCGCATTCAAGGCAACCACATCACCATAAAAATCAATGACCGGCGAACCGGAGCTCCCACCTGAAGTTGATGATGCCGCCTGAATGTAAAAGGTATTGAAGTCGTTATAACCGTATCGTCCGTACGAGGGCACTTCACGATCAAGGCGTGCGATGGTGCCGGTGAGGATAGACAATTGCTCACCACCATCACTGCCGATAACGCGGATGTTTAAACCCGTTCTTATTTTTTCGGGGCGCAGCGGTAACGACTTTGGTTTGGCGTATTCCAGGTCTTTAGGGTCATAGCGAACGAAAGCAAAGTCGTGTATTGGGTCGCGATACAACGGTACGCCATCAACGCGCTCCTGATTTTGAAAGGTCGCTGACAAGCGAATAGGTCCAGCACCTACCACATGACGGTTGGTTAAAATGATGCCGCGCTCCGCGTCGACGACAAATCCGGTTGCATTACTGTCACCTTGCTCTGTGCCATCGAAATTTCGCAGATTAGCCAGCTGCAAGGAAACAACCGATTGAGATGCCTCAGCGAGCATTTGTGCCCAGCGATCATCCACGTCCCGGCCCTCAACACCCTGCTCTGTGTCTGAGAAAACCAGAGCCGGCTGCATCAACAGCCCAACAACGAAAAACCGGCCAATGGCCTTAGCGCAGGCCCTGGAACAGGCCGTTTGGCGTAAATATCTGAAAAAAATCACTGTAGCCGCAATCCTGATTGAATGAGTGTCTCACGCTTAATACCGGGCGCTAGAGAGGCATAGCCGCAACTTGTGTTCCAAAAAGAGCAACAAGATGCGCTGGCAAGCCTGTTTTTTGCACGGATAAGTTGGCCGACCACGCTATCCCCTCTATGATAGAGGACATTGAGCGCCCCGTGGCTTATCAAAAATACACAATAAAGAATGGTTGACGCACCCTCTACAAACGATTTGGCCATCCAATGGTTCCGTGAAGCTTCCCCGTATATCAAAGCGCACCGTGGGGCCACCATGGTGCTGTGCCTGCCCGACACCTTGATGGAATCCACGCTGTTTGACAATCTGATACCTGATCTGACGCTCCTCAGTCACCTTGGCGTACGGCTGGTGCTCGGGTTTGGATTGCGCGCCCAGGTTGATGCAAAGCTGCAGGCCCAGCAGGCTGAGTCGCGTGTCATTGATGGCCGGCGCGTTACAGATGATGCCGCACTTAACGCCATATTAACTTCGGCCGGGAAAATGCGTGCCAATTTTGAATCAAAGTTGTCGATGGGCCTGCCCAATACGCCCATGGCGGGTGCACGCTTGTCGGTTTGTTCCGGCAATTTTGTCACGGCACAACCCTACGGCGTGCACGATGGTATTGACTACCAACACACCGGCACAGTCAGGCAAGTACACAGCCAGGAACTACGCGTTCACTTGGCCAGTGGGAATATCGTTTTACTGCCGCCATTGGGATACTCACTAACGGGCGATATTTTTAATCTGCCAGCGGAAGAAGTGTGCGCAGAGGCTGCCATTGCACTGAACGCTGACAAGCTTGTGTTTTTTGTTGATCAGCTGCCCGTTGATGTTGATGGTCAGATAATCAGAGAAGCCAGCGCCAATACCATGGAACGACTGGCCCCGAAACAAACCGGTGAGGCTTTAATGCGCTCATTGACACGCGCCGTTAAGGCCAGCCGCAAAGGGGTGTCGCGTGTGCACTTGTTAAGTTTGTCTGACCCTAACGCCTTGCTACGAGAATTGTTCACCCGCGACGGTGGAGGCACCTTGATTACGGCCGAGCGCTGGGAGCATCTGCGTGCTGCGACCATTCAAGACGTTAACGGCATCATTAAGCTCATAGAACCGTTACAGAATAACGGCACCCTGGCGCCGCGCACGCGCGAACAACTTGAACTGGATATAGCGCATTTTGTTGTGTGCGAACGAGAAGGCATGGTTATCGCCTGCGCTGCACTGTTTGTTGATACTCAGGCAGAATCAGATATTGTTGGGGAAATTGCCTGCGTGGTGACGCACCCGGACTACCGTGGCCAAGGACGTGCCGCCGATTTGATCGCACACTTGGAGAGTAAGGCGCGCACGCAAAACGTGAGTGCATTAATGCTGTTTAGTACCCGAGCAGCACATTGGTTTATTGAGCGAGGCTATAGTCAGAAAACTGAAGACAGCATGCCGCGGCCAAAAAAAATCGACTACGACAAGCAGCGTAACTCCAAAGTGTTTGTGAAACCACTTTAATTATGGCACTACATCTCGGACGAAAATTCGATTTGTAAATTGGACAAGGCATTCAATCTGGACTTGCCATCCATGAGTTGCAACATCTCAAACTTTGACGATGCTGACAAAGGCAGCAATTCGAGTAATCGGTTGCAAACCCAATTGGCGTTGTCCAGGTGTTTTTCCTTGTACATAACGTTGGGCTCAGCGAACTGCAAGATAACCGACAGTTTGTGCGCCAAATCCTGGTACTCGGGTGTCATTGGCGTGGGTTCACCCTGCTCGTATAGTTCGACTTCGCCAATCAGCAAATTGTCACTGTTGACCGAATACGATGACAAATTAAATTCCTGTTCGCCCTGAGCGGTAATGTGCAGCAGACCATCTGGCCCTTGATCGAAGTCGATGATACTGACTAGCGTACCCATTGAATAAGGCAAGGCAGGGGAACCGGCTTCCTGGCCATCTTTTATCAAGCAAACGCCAAAACCTGTGTTGGTTTTAAAGCAATTTTTTACCATGTCGATATAGCGCGGCTCAAACAAACGCAACGGCAACAATCCGTCGGGCAATACAACAGTTGACAAGGGGAATAAAGGAATTTGCATTACGGTAGTTACTCGTCGGTACTGATTATTTCAGCGCCCCACGCCGGCATCAGTGTTTGCTTAACGTTGAGCTGCTCGAGCACCCGCGCAACAACAAAGTTGATAATGTCATCAACGGTTTTAGGCAGGTTATAAAAAGCTGGATTGGGCGGCATGATCAACGCCCCAGCCGTGGCCAGTCGCAGCATGTTTTCAAGATGAATAGTAGAGAAAGGCATTTCACGCGGCATAATAATGAGCTGACGACGCTCCTTGAGTACCACATCAGCAGCACGTTCAAGCAGATTATTACAATTACCAGCCGCCACTGCCGCTAACGTGCCGGTTGTGCACGGACAGATGACCATGGCATCTGGCGCACCCGAGCCACTGGCAATGGGTGCTGTCCATTGTTCTTGTCCAAAAGCAAATAACTGCGCGTCTGCGGCGCCATAGCGCTCGCTGAAATCGCGTTGCACATCGGCCGTTCTGGCTGGCACGGGCTGATCGGTGTCCATGCCCATGACCACCCTCGCCGGTTTTGACATCAGCACATACACACGGCAGTTAGCTTGCACCAGGCATTCAATGAGCCGCAGGCCGTACTGAATGCCTGACGCGCCTGTCAGCGCAACGGTAATCGTTTTATCGAAAGACATTTAAGGTTGTGGGTAACGGTATGAACTTAAACTATACGCCAAAAAAAAAGCGACCGGCAAACCGATCGCTTTTTGTTTTTCTGGCTTAAGCCTACCGCCGAAACGGTGGACCAAGAGCAAGCCTTAAGGTTTAACGACTATCTCAACACGACGATTCTGGGCACGGCCCTCACGCGTGTTATTCGGAGCAACCGGTCGGTTCTCACCAAAACCAGAGGCTGATAGTCGCTCGGGTGCCAAGCCTGCGCTGTTTTGCAAGTAGTTAACGGTATTAGCCGCTCGTGCCACTGACAACTCCCAGTTACTTGGGAAAATGGCCAGTAACTCACCTGATACTGGTATGCCATCTGTGTGCCCTTCAACAGCAATGTTGTTAGACATGCCGCCTAGCGCCGTACCCACCTGACTCATTAACGCACGACCACCCTGGCTGAGTCGAGCACGACCCGAACCAAACAAGGCTTCACTTTTCAGGTTAACCACCACGCTGTTGTCATCACGCATGGAGACAGTGGCATCTTCAACACCGTTGTCTGCCAGACTTTGCTCGATCTTCTTCTTGAGCTCTTCGGCTGTCTGCTTTTGTGACGCTTCGCCCTGTTCGATCTGAGCAAGACGATTGGCCAGGTTCTCAGCAATTGCGGTTTGCTCATCGGCGGTTTTTTCCGCCGCTGCCAAACGCTCTTGCAGATCGCCAACCGACCCTTGCATGTTGGCCAACTGCTCTTCCAGATCGGCAGCTTTGGCATTCATGGCATCAAGTTCACTTTGCTTCTCGGCCGTCATGCCTTGTGCTGAAGTCACATCGCCTTCCAGTCCGCCTATCTGACCTTCTAACGCAGCCAATTGAGCCATCAAAGCAGTTTTCTCGTTGTCGAGCTCACCGAGTTGCGCTTTAAGACCATCAGCATCAGCAGTCATGGCTGCTTCCTTGGCTTGCGCATCTGCAGCACTTGCGTCCATTGCCGCTTGCATCTCGGCTAGCTGCGCTTTCAACGCATCAACTTCGGATGTCATAGAAGCTTGCATGGCATCTGAGTCGGCAGTCTTTGAGGCTAGTTCGGCTTCAAGCTCTGCAATACGTGCTTGCAGTGCCTCCGCGTCGCTGACCATTGATGCTGCTTTCGCCTCGGCTTCAGCCGCGTTGGCTTCCATCGTTGACTGCATGTTGGCAAGCTGTGCTTCCAGGTCAGACTTCTGGCCGTTAAGCTCGGCCAATTGACCTTCGAGATCAGCAACTTGAGACTGAGCATTACCCAGTTGCGCTTCCAGATCAGCAACCTTTGCGTCAGCCTCGCTGACCGCGCCTTCCAGTTCAGCAATGCGTGCTTGTGCTTCACCCAACGAACCTTCAAGTTCAGCGATGCGGGCTTCAGCAAGACCGATCTGCTCTTCGATTTCAGCGATACGGTTATTCGACACGTTTAGCGCACCTTCAAGCTCACCAACGCGGGCGTCCAGAGCCAGGGCTCGGTCCTGCATCTCGTCACGCTCAGCCGCAATTTGCCCAGTATCACCCAATGAGGCTTCCAGCTCGGCGATTTTCATGTCGCCTGTTGATACCGCCTCAGTTGCTCTGCCAAGCTCGATTTGCAGCGCGCTACGCTCATCGTTCAAAGCAGCAATCTGGGCATCCAGCGCTTCTTTTTCGGCAATAGCTGCGTCAAGCTGACTTTGCATATCAGCGCTAACTCCCTCTTTATCTGCCATGGCAGCGTCAAGCTGGGCTTGCATCTCTGCGCTCAATCCCTCTTTTTCTGCCATGGCAGCGTCAAGTTGGGCTTGCATGTCGGCACTTAAGGCGTCTTTCTCTGCGTTAGCTGCATCAAGCTGGGCTTGCATCTCTGCGCTTAAAGCCTCTTTTTCTGCCGTCATCGCATCTATTTGAGCCTGCATGTCTGCACTTAAAGCCGCGATTCTTTCTTCTAGGCCCGACTTCTCTTCTTGCAGTGCTGCAATTTCGCCAGAAGCATCACTGGCTGCAAGCTTTTCTTCGAGTGCACTGATTTCGCCCATCATGTTGGCGTTGGCCAGCTTCAGCCCGTCCATCTCATCAAAGTTACTCGCGATAGCAACTTGAAGATTGTCGACTTGCGAAGTGTCTTTGGCTTGAGCCTGAAGATCGCCGACCAGCGCGTTAACGCGGTTAAGTCGGGTCAGCAATTCGCCTTTGTCTTCATTTAGAGCGTCTATCGCTGAGGTGTCAGCTACTGCTGCCTCAAGCTCAGCAACCTTGGCTTCCAGCTCTGCCTTCTCAGCCATTGCTGCATCAAGCTCTGAAGTATCAGCCGCGGCGGCTTCAAGCTCGGCCAGTTTGGCTTCCAATTCAGCTTTTTCAGCCACTGCCGCATCCATTGCCGATGTATCAGCAAGCTGGGCTTGCAGATCTGCCAGCTGTGCTTCCATTTCTGCTTTTTCGGCTAAGGCCGCATCAACAGCTGATGTATCACCTGCTGCAGCTTCCAATTCACCGATGCGCGCATTCAACGTGGCGACTTCACCTTCCAGCGAGACTTTAAGTTCTTCCATCTCAGCCAGCTTCGCCGCTGCATCGTCAGCACCCGCAGCCGAAGCTGCCAGGGTTTCTTTCTCACCCAGTAAAGACTCGTTCTCACCGATGAGGGTGTCGTTCTGTGTTTGCAAATCAGCGATATCAATTTCAAGTTGCGCTTTCTGCGCTTCCAATTCGCCTATTTCAGCGTTTAGCGCAGTAACGTCAGTGTCGTATTGAGATTGCAATGCAAGCGTTGCGCTTCTGGCCTCTTCGAGTTCGCCGTCTTTAGCACCAACGTTAGCCATCAGGCTTTGCAATTCGGTATTAACAAGACCCAGATTTTCGTCGCGTGCGGCCAGATCACTCTGGGCTGCCGCAAGTTGATCTTGCACACCAGCAAGTTCGCCTTTGGCAGCTTCAAGTGCGGCTAACTGCGCGTCAAGATCAGCTTGGAGTTGCTCAGCGCCTGCTGCAGCCTCACTCGCTGCACCAGAAGATGCTTCAAGCTCTGCTACGCTGGTTTCCAGTTGCTGCTCTGTATCGCTTAGTGCTGTTTGGGTTTCAAGCAAAACCGCTTCGGTTTCACCCAGTTGCGTTTTGGTTAGCTCCAATTCGGTTTCTGCGCTAATAACGCGGTTTTCCAAATTACCAATCGAGCCTTCAAGCAACGCACGGCGCGCTTCAAGCTCACCAATTTCTGCATTGAGTGTTGCAGTGTCTGTGTCATACAGAGTCAGTAAAGACTCATAGCTGGTGGTTGCATTTGCAATTTCAGCATCACGAGAAGATCCAACACTCAGCAGCGATTGCACTTGCGATTGCATGTCGTCCTGAGTTTTCGCGTAAAAAGCTTCCATTTCACTTTCGCGGGCAACCATGTCAGCGCGTTGAGTTTCAAGCTCAGCGCTCAGATCTGCCACCTGTCGTTCAAGTGTTGCAACTGTGTCGTCACGCTGAGACGCGAATGTGCCAAGCTCAGTAGTTGTGCTTTCGAGTCTGGCTTGTAAATCACCCAGCTGTGCTTCCAGTGCCGCATTGGTTTCTAACAGCGCAGCGTACTCGGTTTCCTGAGTGGATTTTTGATCTTCAAGGGATGCAAAGTTAGCTTTGAGTGCTTCTATTTGCGAGGTTGAATCTTCACTGATAGAAGAATTGCTGGCTTGTGCAGTTTCCAGGTCAGCTTTCGCTGTGGCAAGTTCTGCATTAACGGCTTCCAGTTGAGCGTTTGCGTCGTCCAGTTCGCCCCGTAGTATGCCCAACTCGGCTTTAGTGGTTTTTAGTTCTTCTGCTGATGAGCTGAGACTTGCTGCAACAGTCGCTGACTCTCCTTTCAGCCGGTTGATTTCTGATGTGTTGCCTGAACGCAGCATCCAGGCGCCTATCAGCGCCAGCATGGTTAGTCCGGCCAGCAGGAATTTCAATTGATACGAAGACTTACTTGGCGTTTTCTCGAAGTCTCTAAACATGAATACGGTTCCTAAAACATAAAGTGAGGACGCAAACTTTGCGCTGGTTCGTACATCCTAGCGAAAAGCGCGAACGGCCACAATCGGCGACATGAAATTTAACTTCCTAGGGTACAATATATTCTGTCAAATAATGTTTCATAGTAATCGTGCGAATCCATCTTAGCGCTTTAGGTTGCCGTCTAAACGAAGCTGAACTCGAACAGTGGGCCGGTGCCTTTACTGCTGCTGGCGACAAAGTCACCGAATCAGCTGAAAACGCTGATGTGCTTGTGCTCAATACTTGCGCAGTGACAAAAGAGGCCGTACGCAAATCAAGACAGCGCGTGCAACGTTTGCAACGCGCCAACCCAGAGGCCAAGCTGGTTGTTTCAGGTTGTTACAGCGCTTTGGAATCACCCGAGGCTCTGGCTGAACTCGGCATCGACTTAATCATACCTAACACCAATAAAGATCAGCTGGTACCGCTGACCCGATCAGAATTTCAACAACCAACCATGCCGCAAAGCGCTACCGTACCCGCCGAAACGGCCCTGTTCGCGCGCAACCGGCATCGCGCGTTCATTAAAATTCAGGATGGGTGTCGTTACCGATGCACATTTTGCGTTGTGACTGTTGCCCGAGGCGAAGAGCGCAGCAGAGCATTGCATACGCTGGTCAGTGAGGTACAGGCTCTGGCCGAATCCGGAGTGCACGAAGTGGTGTTAACGGGTGTGCATGTTGGCGGCTACGGCAGTGATATTGACACGAACCTGCACAATCTTGTGCGCGCCCTGCTCAATGACACCGACATTGCCCGGGTTCGATTTGCATCAGTGGAACCCTGGGATTTGTCTCCAGAATTTTTTACGCTGTTCGACAACCCGCGTGTCCAGCCACACATGCACCTGCCCCTGCAAAGTGGCAGCGACACCGTGCTGAGACGCATGGCCCGACGGTGCAAAACCCAGGACTTTGCGCAAATCGCCGAACAACTGCGACAGCAAGTACCCGAATTTAATATCACCACCGACATCATCGTGGGGTTCCCGGGTGAAACAGAAGAAGAGTGGCAGCAGTCACTGGCGTTCATCGACAGCATGGACTTTGGCCACATTCATATCTTCAGTTATTCTGAGCGCGAAGGCACCAAAGCGGCGACCCTGCCCAACTCGGTACCCAAACCGGTGAGGTCCGCACGCAGCAAGACATTGCACAAGGCCGCAGAGGCTCAAAAACAACGAGTGCTGTGCGCCATGTTGGATCGATTTAATAACCAACCGCAAAACGTGCTCTGGGAGCGCGGTGAAGAGCAATCCGATGGCCGGTTCAAACACTGGGGCTATACACCAAACTACCTCAAAGTGACCACTGTCAGTGATCAAAATTTAACCAATCGGGTATTGCCAACCAACATTGCTGGTGTGGAAAATGGTTTTTTCGTTGGTGAACTAACTGATAATGCCCTCGCCTAAACTGGCGATCAAACAACACTCGGTTACAGGGCCTGGCCAAGCCATGTGTCGTCGATTGAGTGCCAAATCATTGGCGTAAACGACTGAATAAAGGCTGTGTCATGAAGTCAACCCCATTCTAAAACCCCATGGGTAAAATGGCCGTTTGGACACAAACAACCGCATCGAATCTGGAAACTGCATGACAACTGATCAGATACAAGACACAGATGAACTAGAAACCCAAGAGTGGCTCGAAGCACTCGATGCGGTTATCGAACGCGAAGGACCAGAGCGCGCGCACTACCTGATAGAGCGGCTAATCGACAAATCACGTCGATCTGGCGCAAACATACCCTTCAAAGCCGCAACGGCATATCTCAACACCATTCCACCCCATCTCGAAAAACGCAGCCCCGGCGACCACGAAACCGAACACCGCATCCGATCCATGATTCGATGGAATGCCACAGCCATGGTATTGCGCGCCAACAAAAGCAAACCTGGCCTGGGTGGACACATTGCGAGCTTTGCATCGGCCGCCACACTGTACGACGTGGGCTTTAACCACTTCTTTCATGCGCCAACGCCTGAGCACGGCGGTGACCTGATCATGTTCCAGGGTCATTCAGCTCCCGGTGTTTACGCACGATCATTTTTAGAAGGTCGATTAACAGAAGACGATCTGGATAAATTCAGGCAGGAAGTCGACGGCGACGGATTGTCATCCTACCCGCATCCGTGGCTTATGCCAGAGTACTGGCAATTCCCCACGGTTTCCATGGGCTGGTGTTCACTGACATCAATCTATCAGGCGCGCTTCATGAAGTACCTGCAACACCGCGGTCTGGCAAAAACAGAAAATCGAAAAGTATGGTCGTTCCTGGGTGATGGCGAAATGGATGAGCCAGAATCACTGGGTGCTATCTCACTGGCGGGCCGCGAGAAACTCGATAACCTCGTGTTCGTCATTAACTGTAACTTGCAACGCCTCGACGGTCCGGTGCGTGGCAACAGTAAAATTATTCAGGAACTCGAAGCCATGTTCCGCGGCGCCGGCTGGAACGTCATTAAAGTGGTTTGGGGTTCGTACTGGGATCCACTGCTGGCCAAAGACAAATCTGGAAAACTGGCTCAGCTGATGATGGAAACCGTTGACGGCGAGTACCAGAACTTCAAAGCGAAAAGCGGTGCATACACACGCGAGCATTTCTTTGGCAAATACCCGGAAACCAAGGAGCTGGTTGCTAACCTGAGTGACGAGGATATCTGGCGATTGAATCGAGGTGGCCACGACCCACACAAACTGTATGCGGCCTATCACGAAGCAACGCATCACGAAGGTCAGCCCACCGTCATTTTAGCGAAAACCGTTAAAGGTTACGGCATGGGCGAATCAGGTGAAGGCACCAACTCAACCCACAGTCAAAAAGACATGGACATCGAGTCGCTCAAAAAAATGCGCGACCGTTTTAGTATTCCGCTAACAGACGAACAAGTAGAGAAACTCGAATACGTCAAACCAGAACCCGACAGCCCCGAGATTCAATATTTACAAGCGCGCCGAAAAGCCCTGGGTGGTTACCTGCCACAACGCAAGAAGTTTGCAGAGCCACTGGAAGTGCCACCACTGAGTGATTTCAAAGCGCTAACTGATGGCTCGGGTGATCGCGAAATGTCGACGACCATGGCCTTTGTTCGTATGCTGACCTTACTGACACGCGACAAAAAAATCGGTAAAAACATCGTGCCTATTGTCCCCGATGAAGCTCGCACATTCGGTATGGAAGGCATGTTCAGACAACTGGGTATATACAGCTCAGTTGGGCAACTGTACGAGCCGCAAGATCGCGACCAGATCATGTACTACAAAGAAGACAAGTCCGGTCAGATTCTCGAGGAAGGTATAACTGAAGCCGGCGGCATGGCCAGTTGGCTGGCAGCGGCCACTGCCTATAGCACTCATGGTGTGAACATGGTGCCTTTCTACATTTACTACTCCATGTTTGGTTTCCAGCGTATCGGCGATCTGGCGTGGCTGGCCGGTGACATGCGCGCATGCGGGTTTTTAATCGGTGGTACGGCTGGCAGAACCACACTTAACGGTGAAGGTTTACAGCACGAAGACGGTCACTCACTGATTTTATCTAACACCATTCCTAACTGTGTTAGCTACGACCCCTGCTTTAGCTACGAAATGGTTGTTATTATTCAACACGGCATGAATCGTATGCTGGCTAACCGTGAATCGGTGTACTTTTATATCACCGCAATGAACGAAAATTACGTACAACCGGCTATGCCCTCTGGTGTTGAAGAAGGCATCATAAAAGGTATCTATAAGTTCAGTTCTATCAGTGCCAATGATAAAACCAGCTCGTCAGGATTACGCGTTCGCCTACTGGGTGGCGGAACCATTTTACGCGAGGTGCTGGCAGCGGCCGACATGCTGGCCAATGAATGGGGTATCGCCTCTGATGTGTTCAGCGTGACCAGCTTTAACGAATTAGCGCGCGATGGCTTGGCAACTGAGCGATGGAACATGCTGCATCCACAGGAAACCGAGCGAACACCATACATCACCACGATACTGGGAGAAGACGATGCCCCTGTGATCAGTGCAACCGACTACATGAAAACCTATTCTGATCAGGTACGCGAATACGTTCCGGGTACGTTTGTCGCACTGGGGACCGATGGTTTTGGCCGATCAGATACTCGCGAAAAACTACGAGAGTTTTTTGAGGTAGACAGACGCTACGTCACAGTCGCCGCCTTACATGCATTGGCACTTGATGGGAAAATCGAACGCACCGTGGTGGCCAACGCCATCCAGCAATACGCGATCGACCCTGACAAGCCAGACCCAACCACAGTTTGAGGAATATTATTGATGAGCACTCAAACTGACAACACGGTTATCGATATTGTTGTACCTGATATTGGCGACTCAGAAAACGTCGAAATAATAGAAATACTGGTCAGCGTTGGCGATCAGGTCATGTTGGAAGATTCCTTGGTGACCCTTGAAAGCGACAAGGCCAGCATGGAAATTCCTGCCAGTGATGCAGGACTTATCGAAAGCATTAGCGTGAACGTTGGCGACACAGTCAGTACCGGCGATGTTATTGGTACTATGAAACCAGTTGCAGCGGCAGCTAAAGCATCGGAACCAGAGGCGGCCCCCGCGGCAGAACCAAAACAAGAAGCCGCGGCAGAACCAGCAGCAGCTTCTGCACCCTCAGCTAATAAGTCAACTACAAGCCAACCCGCACCAACAGCTGTTGCCACACCCACTCAGGCAACCGGCGGTGACGCTGCAAAAACAGCGCAAAAGTCATCACCAACCGAGCATTTAAAAGACGAGAATATGCGCCTGGCACACGCCAGCCCGGGAGTTCGACGTTATGCACGAGAGCACGGCGCTGATCTGTCACTGATTAAAGGCAGCGGACCCAAAGAGCGCATTTTAAAAACCGATGTCATTGCCTTCATTAAAAATGCAATGGAGAGCATTGGTTCAAACTACGGCGCACCGGGTGCGGGTACGTCGGGCATACCCGCCCTGCCAGAAATCGACTTCAGCAAGTTCGGCGAAGTGGAACGCGTTGAGCTTGGGCGCATCAATAAAATCAGTGCCAGCAATCTGCATCGAGCATGGTTAAACATACCACTGGTTACACACCACGATGAAGCCGACATCACTGACGTTGAGGCTTTCAGAAAAGAACTCAAAGCTGACCAGAAAGAAGGTGATCCAAAAATTACCGGCCTGGCATTTCACATGAAAGCACTGGTGCATACGCTAAAAGCGTTTCCCAAGGTCAATTCATCACTCACACCCGATGGACAAGCCCTGTTCTATAAAAAGTATTTTCACATTGGTATCGCCGTTGATACACCCAATGGATTAGTGGTTCCTGTGTTTCGCGATGTTGATAAAAAGAGCATTACCGAGCTGGCAGCGGAAATGGCAGACATGAGCCAGCGAGCACGTAATAAAAAGTTAAAGCCCGATGAAATGCAAGGCGCCAGTATGACCATTTCAAGTCTTGGCGGCATTGGTGGCTCAGCATTTACACCTCTGGTTAATCCGCCCGAAGTGGCCATCCTGGGTATTACCCGAGCCCGTATGCAGCCAGTGTGGAACGGCACAGAATTTATTCCACGTTTAATGTGCCCGCTCGACTTAAGCTATGACCACAAAGTCGTCGACGGGGCCGATGCCGCTCGATTTTTAAAATACTATTGCAACGCCATAAAAGACGTAAGACGTCTACTGCTCTAAACTGGAAAATCCAATACTCATGAGCGAATTGAAAACAATTCAACTACCTGATATCGGTGATTTCGATTCAGTTGAAATCATCGAAGTACTGGTCAGCGTTGGTGATGTCATCGCCGAAGAAACATCGCTGATTACCGTCGAAAGCGATAAGGCGAGCATGGAAATTCCAGCGCCGATGGCAGGAAAAATCACGTCGGTGCTGGTGAAAACAGGCGACAAGGTATCCATTGGCAGCGACCTGGTTGTGGTTGAGGCTGATGAAAGTGCCAGCAGTGAAAAAGCGCCTACCCCACCCGATATCGATCTGGCAGCTGACACGTCCGCCAAAACCGAGACCAATGCAGCAGCCAGTGCTGCAACAACAAGCGCATCTGCAACAAGTGGACCCGACAATCCTGATTACGATGTTGTTGTTATCGGTGCTGGGCCCGGTGGGTACACTGCAGCTTTTAGAGCAGCCGATCTCGGCATGAAGGTATTGCTTATTGAACGTTATGAAGCATTAGGCGGTGTGTGTTTGAACGTTGGTTGTATTCCATCAAAAGCGTTGTTGCACACTGCCGCAGTCATTGATGAAACGCGCACCATGGCTGAACACGGCGTCACTTTCGGTGAGCCACAAATTGATATAGACAAACTGCGTGGGTTTAAAGAAAAAGTTATTAGCCAACTGACGGGTGGATTGGCCGGGCTTGCCAAACAACGCAAGGTTACCGTCGCGCACGGACTGGCAACGTTCTCTTCTTCACACAGTATTGACATTGCAGGCACCAACACACAAAGCGTAACCTTTACCCACGCCATAATCGCTGCCGGATCACAAAGCATCAAAATACCCGGCCTGCCCTATGACGATGAACGTCTCATGGACTCAACCGGTGCGCTGGCATTAGCCGACATTCCAAAACGATTACTTGTTATTGGCGGTGGCATCATCGGATTAGAAATGGGTTGTGTCTATGCTGGCCTTGGCACCAAGGTAACTATTGTCGAACTGTCTGAAGGTCTGATGCCCGGCTGTGATCGCGATTTGGTCAGACCCCTTGAAAAACGTTTACGAAAACAATTCGAAAACATATTTCTTGGCTCAAAGGTAACAGGTATTGCCAGCAACTCAGCGGGTTTAACAGCATCATTCGACGGTGGTAAAGCACCCGAAAACGACACCTTCGATCGTGTCTTGTTAGCAGTGGGTCGCAGTCCGAACGGTAACGCCATTAATGCGCAGGCTGCCGGTGTCAATGTTGACGAGCGCGGCTTTATTGCAGTGGACTCACAACAGCGCACCAACGTGCCGCATATTTTTGCGATTGGCGATATTGTCGGTCAGCCCATGCTGGCGCACAAAGCCACTCACGAAGGCAAAGTGGCAGCTGAGGTCGCGTTTGGGCACAAATCTTACTTTGATGCCAAAACGATTCCTTCGGTTGCGTATACCGACCCGGAAGTCTCATGGATGGGCCTGACTGAAACACAAGCCAAAGAGCAAGGCATCAACATTGAAAAAGCAAGCTTTCCATGGGCTGCCAGCGGTCGGTCGCTAAGCATGAATCGTAACGAAGGCATAACCAAACTGATTTACGACCCGGAAACAAAACGTATTCTGGGCGCTGGCATGGTTGGACCGAACGCAGGTGAGCTTATTGCTGAAGCTGTACTGGCATTGGAGATGGGAGCAGACATAGAAGATATTGCACTTACCGTGCACCCTCACCCGACGTTATCAGAGACGTTCAATTTTGCCGCCGAGGTGGCAGAAGGCACGGTGACCGATATTTACGTTCCTAAAAAATAGTGTTCTTTTCGCCTAGGGCGGTTAGCATTTGTTTGCTCCGCCCTTGCTTATTAATTGTTCGCGTTTATTAAGTGTTCGTGGTGCTGGGCCGACCAACAGCCGTCGCCACTATGCGACTTTCAAAAAATACACTGTCACCTAAATGCTCAACGACGTTGTCCGTTCGAGTATGGCTAACGCTGATGTTCTGTGCACCTGCACGACTGGCCAACTCTGTGGCCTGCGTTTCGGCCTCAGCGATAGCGGCTGTCGCACCTTGCTCAAGCGTGTCAAACTCCTGTGTACCGGAACTCAAATGCACGTTGACTCTACGCCCGCTAGACGGTGTGATGATCACTTCGTGTTGCTGGCGCACTGTCCCAACAACAGCTCCCAGTGCATTGGCCACATTGCCCTGCTCGGGCAGTATGGCAGTGGTGTTTAACCATTTGGCGGCCGTAGGATAATAGCTTGCCACTGGTGCACCCAAACCAATAACCGGGAAATTCATCGCCAATTGAATTTTTAACTCGTCGTTATCATCATCAACGAGTAAGTTGGCAAGCAAGGTGCGCTGCGAATCGTCAAGGCCTTTTAAAAAACGCGAGTTGTCTGCTATTTTTTCTGATAATTGCGTGTCCAGTATGGCCAATGCAGTTAATCGCGAAACCGAATCCATCATACGTTGCGCAAAATGCTCGACACTGTTGTAACGCATGCCCAGATTGTTTTCTGAGTAACGCATTAAAAGCTGAGCAGCCAAACTGGCGGCTTCTGTATCCCAGTCGTTCAAGTCACCAACAATGTGTGCAGCATCGGTGGGAGTAAAACCGGAACGCAGCACAATACCTCGCTGCGACAAACGCACCATCGCCCTGTCCAGGGTCTGATCATCAAACACAGTTTGAACATCTATCGGCTTATGTTTAATGTATTCCCAAAGCTCTCGTTGCTGCTTGGTCAAGTCTGTCGGCTCAGCAGCATGCGCCATAACAAATTCTGCACTGTGAGTGGTGCTTCTGGGTAATTCCAGTTGAGCATGTAATACGTCTTTTAGCTCTGGGTGATTTTTTACCAACAAACTAACTGGCATCACGCGCTCCGGCCCAACATCAAAATCACGCTTCTCTCGGTTAAACGTAATACGACTGTCGCCACCGAGCCCAAAGGTTTTCACATCAATTGCTTCTACCATTGTGCGCCAACCGCCCACCGTCGCACCATCAGCACTAAGCCGTGGTTGACCATCGCGAATCATTGCGATGTCTGTTGTTGTACCGCCCATGTCGGATACCATCAACAAGGGCTCATCGCTTAAAAACTGTGCACCAACAACACTGGCGGCTGGGCCACTTAAAATGGTTTCGACTGGCGATTGCTCCGCGATCTCTGCCGACACCAGAGAACCATCACCTTTAACCACCATCAAGGGTGCGTTGATGTCTGTCTCAATCAACAGTTGTTGCGCAGCGTGGAGCAAAGCGCGTATCAACGGTATAAGCCGGGCATTCAGTAATGCGGTTAACGCACGTCGTGGTGCATCAAGCCCAGAACTCAATGTGTGTCCGCAGCTCACGGGCTTTCCCGTTAACTGGTGAATAAGATCACGCGCCTGATTTTCGTGTTCAGGATTCCTGACAGCAAACAACGAAGACACTGCGAAAGCTTCTACCGAGTCTTTAACCGAATCCACCAGTTCGGTTAAGGCTTTTACATCCAACGCGCACACTGGCTCGCCCGACGCGGCATGTCCGCCACTAATGAACCCGTGTGGGTCACGCCCCAATGCTTCAACCAACCTGGCTTTGGCCAGTTGTTCGGGACGATAGCCAATCAGTACCAGACAAACGGGCCGCCCTCGCCCTTCGACCAGCGCATTGGTTGCCAGCGTGGTTGACAATGAAACCAGCGTAACCGGCCGGTGCTGATCATCCAGTACAGCCGTTGCTGCCCCACGTAAACCCTGAATCAAATCACCGTGGGTTGTTAACGATTTTGCCGATGAAACAATGGATTGATGTTGGTCGACAAGCACTGCATCCGTGTAGGTGCCGCCCGTATCCAGACCCAGTTGATAAGCCACGATGAATTTGAATGTTATTGAATGAGTAAGAAGATAGTCGAACTATCGTCCAGCGCGCCGCGACTGTAAACACTTAATACTGAAATAAACGAGAAACATGCCGCTATAACGACAGATAAGCCTTCTTTTAGCCAGCTGCAGGACAATGGATTTCAATAAAAGCAATAAAAATCATGGGTTTACATTAGTCGAACTCTTGATCACTGTTATCGTGCTCGGTATTTTGCTCAGTGTTGCCGCACCGAATTTTAGTGATGCAATTCTCAATAGTCGACAGATAGTGAAAACCAATGAGCTGTTGGGCGGGCTGAAAATTGCACGCTCTGAGGCTATCAAGCGTTCCACCCGCACGGCTATCTGTGCTCGGTTGGACGACGATACCTGCGGTACGCAATGGTCGAACGGATACCTGGTGTTTATCGATAATGACGTTACACCTGGCGCCATTGATCCTGGCGAAGAAATTCTTCGTATCGCTGAACCGGTCGAGGGTAGCTCATGGATGCTAAACAGAGCGCGACTGGTCAATACAGCTGAATCACCGCTGCAACGTCGTTTTATTCGCTTTGGCCCCAGGGGCACCAGCAACTGGCACGGCTCAGGCTATTTCATGATCTGCGATCCACGCGGTGACGAATTTGCGAGGGCGTTGAACATATCACTGAGTGGTGATCCCAAACGGGCGCGTCGAGAAAACGGTGATTTGATTAATTCATTTGGGGGTTTGGCGCAGTGCGGGACCGGCGAGTAAATGACATGCACATGAAACAGACTCAACCGGGAAAACACAAACAATCCGGCCTTGGGCTTATTGAAGTGTTGATCGCAGTGATTGTTTTGTCTGTGGGTTTTCTTGCTGCTGCCAAGATGCAAATCGAGGGTATGCGCTATAGCCAGAATGCCTATTTTTTATCGCAGGCAAATTTCATGTTAAGAGACATGACCGATCGCATGCGCGCCAATCGCGACGGCGTTCTTGATGGTCACTACGACAACTTTATTACCGGTAGCGAAACCAGCCAACCTGCTTGTTATGCATCGAGTACTCGTTGCACACCTGCACAAATAGCGAATAGCGATTTACATCACTGGAACCAATTGCTGCACGCAGCAGATAGCAAACCTCTATTGCCCTCATTGGATGACATTGAAGCCAGGGGCCAAATACTGCTGAACGCCGCAACCGGTGTATACGAGCTCAGTGTCAAGTGGGGAGAAACCTACAAAGGTAATAACGAGGAGCAATCACTGATTGTGTTGTTAACACCATGAGTAAAAGCAGCAGTAGCAGGATGAATACAGGCTCGTTGCGGCAATCCACGAGAAAAGTGAGTAGTGGATTTACGCTAGTAGAGCTAATGATCGGCATGACAATGGGGCTGGTTGTGATCGCCAGTGCCGTAACCGTTTTTTCAGGCTCTCGAAAAAGTATTGATTTAAACAGTGCGCTCACCGATATTCAAGACAGCGCGCGCTTTGCCATGGATGCCATTACCCGTGATATTCGCATGGCCGGTTTCCAGGGCTGTGTTGATATCAACACAGCATCAGCAAAAATATTATCTGACGATGCACCGACTGACAACTACTTCAGGACTGCGGTCTCAGTATCGCTCATAGAAAATTCGGGACAATGGACTCCTGCCGAGCCGTTAGGCTTTGTCGTTCCAGACGACAGAGGCTCACCAGTTCCAGGCACGCACGCACTATCGGTTCAGTTTGGTAATTCTGTCAATTATACCTTTCAGCCAATGCCCACTGTCGATGCAGATATCGTTCTGGATGTGACCAGTTCTGGATTAGTAGAAGGCGATCTTGCGCTGATTTCAAACTGTCAGGTAGCAGACATTTTTACGGTTACGTCGGCAAACGGTGCCACACTGCAGCACAGTACCAGCAGCAATAGTGATAGCCGTTTATCGGCTCCGTATGGGCTGGCGGGCGCCAACAACCGTGCAAGAGTCATGCGTTTTGAAGGCAATATTTACTACATTGGCGACACCAAAAGAACCAACGGTGCCGGCAACAGAATATTTTCATTATATAAACAAACACTGCCTTACACCGCTCAAAATCGCCCCATCGAAATGATTGAAGGTGTGGCCAATATGCAAATTAAAGTCGGTGTACGTGACCCATCTGAAACAAGTAATCGCAGCCTGACCTATTTTTCTCCCGAGGACACAACAGATAACGCTGGAGGCATCGAAGTGGTGCAAATAGGTTTGCTGATGCAATCGTACGACCCTATATTGGAAGAGGAAGACGATTCTACCTACACGCTTGCTGGCACCGATCTCAACGCAACACCAGAACCTGTTGATGCTCGAACATCTTACGCCTCAGACAAACGTTTGAAACTTGCTTTTAACTCTACGGTAAAAGTGAGGAACCGCCGATGAACATCAAAAACAAAGTTCGCTTGAAAAAACAAAACGGTGCTGCTCTGCTGGTGAGTATCGTGTTGATATTCATGCTCAGTATATTGGGCATTGCAGCCATGCGAGACGCAACCATTGAACAGCAACTGGCCTCAAATGCTATTCAAAAAGAAATTACTTTTCAATCAGCGGAATCGGCAACGGATGTCATTCTTTCGATTGAGGAAGCAAGCCACCCCAACGCCGTTGAGTCTGTTATATGCAAAGACACGCTGAAGGTTGGCAATACCGATTTAAATCAATCCGGTGGACAAATTACCGAAGTCTCTATTGAGTACGGTGGACAGTCACTGCCAACAGGATGGTCACTGGGTGGCCCCATTGGAGGCCGACGTTTTGTGGTAACGGGTCAATCGGACTTACCAGGTGCTGCAACCAGCACTGTGATTGCACAGGGCGTTGTTGCGATTGGCGCAGTAGAACAGGGAACTGATTGCTAATGAAACTGTTAAGAAAAAGCCATGTCCTTTGCCTGAGTTTAGCCATTACGTTTTTTGGCGTAACGCCTATTGTCAGCGCAGATGATACCGAAATATTCTTCGGACAATCCAAGGACGCGTTTAACAACAATCCAAACATACTGTTCATACTCGATACATCCGGCTCAATGGGTGCAAGAGATGGTGGCACAACCTCACGAATGGATAGACTGAAAGTCGCCATGCGCACACTACTGCGCGAATCAAGTGGCTTTCGAGTTGGCTTAATGGGGTTTTCTGGTGGTAACCGAGGGGGAGCTATTCGCTACCCTGTTGGCGACCTTGAAGCTGACAGCAGCAGCCTGTGCCCAGACGGTGTCTGCCCGGACGAGCGTGTTGTAGTAAGACCTGCAAACTACACTGACGATGCAACCCAAAATGATGACACTAACGTTGTCACATTGGATGCACCGGAGCTGGCTATGGGTGACTCTGCCAACACCACTGATACAACCGTGGTTACTATGGCTGAAGAAGTAACCAAGACAGCACTTGCTGTTGCCGTATCAGCCGAGTATGAAAATGCCGATACCGACCCGACGACGCGTTCAATCGTCGGTCCCGCTCGGTGGTTTTTCAGTGGCATTGATGGAACCGAGGATGATCGCTATGCATATCGATTCGAAGACATCAATATTCCTGAAGACGCGGTTGTTACCTCAGCGAACATCACGTTTACCAAAACAAGCGACTTGGCTCAGGTTGGTAACTTATCTGCATCTATCAGGCTTGAAGCTACCGCCACACCTGATCCTTTACCCGACGGGGTAAACACTTTTGATTCTATCGAGGCCCGCCTGGTCAATGCCACGCGTGGCGTACAATGGAATAACATTCCGCCCGTCCCCATTACAGCCACTGCTGCACCTGCAGCCCCAGACAGCAATTTAGTCACATCTCCAGACCTGTCGGAAATCATGAACCTGATTGTCACACTACCAACCTGGGAAGCAGGCAATGCGATGTCATTTATTTTTGACCCTGTGGATGAATACCGGCCTTCGATACTGGATGTACGTGAATTCTATGGCATCGATGTTATCGAAAGTCTGCAACCAGTGCTGACCTATAGCTACACTGAGGCAATAGATACCGATTTGACTACCACAGAGTTGGTCGCTGTTTCTCATCTTGATGAGATAACCGAGCAGGATACCGAGGAAGTGTCACGAAATTTAAGCAACATGTCATCTCGCCTTTTTTACGCGGCAGATACCCACTTCCCCCGCCAGCTAGCATTCCGTTTTGACTCACTGGACATTCCAAATGACGCTGAAATACAAAGTGCCACACTCACTTTAACCGGTACTACAGACGCCATTGAAGAGCCAATCGACAACTGGGAATTGGATCCATCAACAGCGTCAACCGCTCCATCAACTACGGCTGGAGGTACTGGTACAGCTGGTGCAGGAACGGCTGGCACTAGCACTGCCGGTAGTGATGCCACTGCTGGAACAACCGGCGCCGATACTCTGGGTGAGCTTACTGAAAATACACTGAGTATCAACATTGCAGCCGAGCTATCCGACAACCCTGCTCCTTATAGTCAAGACCCGCTATCAACGCGGACAATCACGACAGAATTCCAAGCATGGGAAGACTTGGAAGTTGTTGCCGACGAGGAAATTGCATCGCCGAATCTTGCCGAGGTTGTATCAGCGGTTGTTAACACCGATACCTGGACCGAAGGCAATGATATATCTTTGGTACTAAGTGCTCCTGCGTCTTACAACAATATACAAGAAAATTCGGCGTTCATTTATACGGCAACGTCCACTGCAAAACCCAAACTCAGCATAACCTGGAAAGCCGCCGAAACAACCGACACGACAAGAAAGAACACGCAAACCACGGCCATACGATTTTCCAATGTGCATGTACCACCACAAGCTGAAATAATGAGTGCAAGACTGGTATTCACTGCAGCTAAGGCTAATATTGAAGACGCCACGTTTCTAATTTCGGCCGAAAAGGCCAGCGCAAGCGAACCGTTTACTGACGAAGTTAACGCTATTAACGGTCGAGACAAAACCACGCGAAAAAGCACCTGGCTGGCAGAGCCCTGGGATTTTCCGGGAAACACGTATTACAGTGCCGACTTCAGGGATGTCATTAAGGAAGTGGTCGACCTGGATGATTGGTGTGGTGGTAATCCGCTCACCGTGTTTATAGAAAAGGAAAGCGGCATAGACAATCGACATGCTGTGTCCTACGACCAGAACGAGGTATCTGCCCCACAACTTGAAATCACTTACGCACCCAGCTCAGTACCCAAGGGTTCATTTTGCTCAAACACCACGTTTTTATCCTCAATTGCAAACGGTAATGACGATGCCGCTGAGGGAAAAGATAGCAATAGGATTGATTTAAATAGCGCATCGCTGGATACCATCAACAGCGATACTGGTGAAAAACAAGTCATTGGATTGCGCTTTCCTGGCTTAGCCGTGCCTAAGGATGCGGTTATTGTCAGTGCAACACTGGACATGACGCTGGAAAAAGACATAACCACATCGCAAGACTATCTGTTTAAAGTTGTCGATAGCGTGGACAACCCGTCGTTCAACAATGTAGATGGCAAGGTGTTAGCCGCAAGCAGACCCACCTACCCGGTCAGCGTAACCGCAACAGCGAAACCGGGGACTGCACCCGACGCATCATTCTTAATTGATGTTGCACCGCTGATAAATGCAAAAGTATCGGACGAAAACTGGGAAGCTGGCAACCCGCTTGTTATTACTGCCGAAGCGCTTGGCGATATTCCGCAATCGTTCTACTCGTTTAACGGTGCTGAGGCACGCACGCCGCAACTGGTGGTTTATTATCAATCGCTGCGTGAAAAACCAGGTACCCTGTTTCGCGATAATCTAACAGCCATTGTTGATGACTTGGTTGCGCAAGATGCGACACCGATTGTTAGCTCTTACTACGAGGCTGTGCAGTATTTTCTCGGAGATTCTGTCGACTATGGGTTGCAGCGCGGTAATCGTCAATGGCGTGATCGTTACCATCGCGTCAGCCACCCTTCCTCTTACATTAATGGTCTTATTAGCCGCCCTAACTCTTGTCAAGACTCCAACCTCAATGCAGAGAGTTGCCGATGGGAAAGAATACTATCTGATGGCGGACTAACACCCACTTATGTCTCACCTATTGAGAGTGAATGCCAGCAAAACCACATTGTTATTCTTTCGGATGGTGTTCCAACGACAAACACTGCTGCAAGCAAGGTACGCAGCTTAACAGGTGATTCAACCTGCACAGGTGCGGGGTCCTTCGAATGCGGCACCGAGCTTGCGCACTGGCTCAGCAACAACGATATCGATCCAACACTCGATGGTGAGCAGAATATCAAAACGCACACTATCGGATTCAACCTGGATGACTCACAATTTCTTGAAGATATCGCTCAAGAGGGTCAAGGTGGATTTTACGAAGCAGAATCTGCGGCACAATTACTGAATGCCTTCCAGAATATATTCATTAACGTCAGTAAAACCGATACTTCTTTTGTGGCCCCCAGCGCCACTGTCAGCCAGGCCAATCGTTTGAAGAACCGTGACGACATCTATTTTTCACTGTTTAAACCTGAAGGTACTGCTCGATGGGCAGGTAACCTGAAACGCTACAAGCTAGCCGCCGAATCAGAGGCGACTGCCGACATATTGGATGTTAATGATGCCAAAGCCATTGATGAGCGCACCGGCCGATTTTTCTCCACGGCAAAAAGCTACTGGTCCACTGAAGCTGATGGCGACAGCGTGTTGCTTGGTGGCGCCGCTGAAAAAATTGGCACCGATGGGGTGTCTCATTTGGCCCGAAACGTTTATACCTACACTGGCATTAATACAGACCTGACGAATGGCGTCTACAACAACTTACTGCCGGAAAACACCAATATCGACTTAGAGTGGCTGAAGCTTCCCGAAACACTTGAATCAGATACTGAGTATGTAAGCAATTTAATTAACTGGGCGCACGGACAAGATGTATTCGATATAGATGGTGATGGCAATACCAACGAAACTCGATCACAAATGGGCGACCCCATGCACTCTCAACCGCTGTTGCTAAACTACGTTGGGGGCCGCAGTGTGGTACACGTTGCAACCAACGAAGGTTTTCTGCACGCGGTTGATCACGCAACGGGCAATGAAAATTTTGCTTTTATTCCCCGCGAGTTACTCAAAAATTTACGCAGAAATTTTGAGAATCAGGCGACCAGATCTCGACCCTATGGACTCGATGGTGGCATGACCGTATGGATACAAGATGACAACAACGATGGCGTCATCGATCCCTTAACTGACAAGGCCTACTTGTACATTGGCATGAGACGCGGTGGCAACATGTATTACGCTCTGGATGTCAGCGATCCGGATGCACCCAAGTACTTATGGAGTATCGCCGGCAGCACCAACACAGTGGATACCCTGCCTGACACTGCAGACGGCGATTTCACTGAACTGGGTGACACTTGGTCAAAGCCGGTAAAAACAAAAATATACGACGATAACCAGGAAGTAGACGTGTTGATATTTGGCGCAGGATACGGGTCCAACCAAGATCCTGTCGAACTGCCAGAGACCGATCCAGACGCTATTGATACTGGTGTGGATAATCGTCAGAAACGCACACCTGACACAGTTGGGCGCGGCTTCTTTATTGTGAATGCAGAAACCGGCAAGGAAATCTGGCAAACCGATCTCAACGATCCTGACCTTGAAAACATGCGATACAGTGTGCCAAGCGATATGCGCGTTGTTGATATTAACTTCGATGGTATGGTCGACCAAATTTACTTTGGTGATATGGGTGGCCAGGTTTGGCGATTTGACTATAACAATGATCCTGGCCTATCCAGGTCTGTCGATGACCGTATGGAAGGTGGCCGTATTGCACACTTTGCCCAAAACACACCCGAAACCGCCAGACGTTTCTACTACCCGCCCGATATTGCGTTGGTGAGTATTGATGGCGAACAACAACTGTCCGTTTCTATCGGTTCAGGCTGGCGTGCGCATCCTCTTGACGATGTGGTTGAAGACCGATTTTACAGTTTTCGAATGACACAAGTTTTCGGTGTGCCACGCGACGAGGATGGCGGTGTTCGCTATCCAGACATAAACGAATCAACCAGCGGATTTAGAATGCTCACCGATGACGACGTAGCACGCAGCGCCGATAGAGAAGACATTGGCTGGTTTTTACCATTGGACCCTGGAGAAAAAGTACTTAGCAGCAGCGTTACACTCGATGGCAATGTGGTGTTTACGTCTTATATCCCGAGCGTGGTCACCACCACATGTGCCGCGGCAATTGGAACCGGCGCTGTGTACTTTATGGATCTGGCCACCGGCAATCCGGTCAAAGATCTGGACGATTCCGACAATGACGGCGATACCGACTCTGGTGATACTAACAACAGTGAGCCCGAGCCATCAACACGACTAACGGCAAATGATCGGCGACGAGCACTGTCCGCAGCCGGTATACCGCCCCAAGCCACTGTGCTTTTTCCCGAATTGGGCAAGGCTACCGCCTTTGCCGGTAGAGACAAGCTGGATGAAGTAGAAATCGAGACACTTAAATCCCGAACCTTTTGGCAAGAAATGGTAGAAGAGAATCTGTAAAAAGGCGAGCTGATTCTCATATTCATTATAAGTGCAGCGCGGCAACACCAGCTGCCGTTTTTTATGCCGTTAACAATAGCGACTCGTATCCTTTACTGACGCGAGAGTTAGCCACCATGGATGTAATGCCAGTATGAGCGCCAATATGAATATGAAACTTGCGCAAAGCCGACGTAGCACAAATGCCAATGGTTTTTCCCTTGTCGAGCTGTTGGTTGTGATTGCCATAGTGGGAATATTGATTGCCGTGGGTTACCCCTCTTACTCAGACTTTATTAAAAAGTCGAGGCGTGCCGATGGTACCCTGGCACTGATGGAAGCCACCCAAGCGATGGAGCGATGTAAATCTACGCGCTTCACCTACGCCAGTTGCACGCTGAATGGTTCATTGCAAACTTCACCTGAGAATTACTACACAATAGCACTCTCGCCAGCACCTACAGCATCGGCTTACACCATCGTAGCCACGCCTCAGGGAATTCAGGCGAATGATGACGAATGTAAAACTATCTCTATTAATCATTTGGGTAAACGCACTTCAACACCTGGTGCGGCTGACGATGACGAGAATGGCTGCTGGAATTAAGCTCATACCAGACGGCAAATTTATCGACTAAAATGTGAAGCGTCTCGCACGCCTTCATGTAATCCCGGCATATGTCACGCCGGTAAATCAAATTAGCAATAGGTTACTTCAGACTAGTCCTGTGCGGTCGATATAACCCGCATGGACACTAAAAACCAATCGGGCTTCACCCTTATCGAGCTAATGATCGCGCTTGCTGTGGCGGCTGTGCTGCTTGGCATTGGCATTCCGAGTTTCTCAGGGGCGATCAAAAACAGCCAGGTTGCAGCTGACTATGCGGAGCTCAGACAAGCGCTGTTCTTGGCCCGAAGTGAGTCAGTTAAATCCACCAAACGTATTACTGTGTGCCCAAAAATGGCCATCAACGCGGAAGAATGCGGTGCCAATGCTGATGACTGGAAGCACGGCTGGTTGGTTTTTATCGATAACACTCGCGAATCCGGCGAAACGGTTGCCACCATTGACCCCGAAGATGAAATTATCTCCATTTCAGCTGAACCACGCTCTGACGCCAACATCAGCGCCTGGGGATCAGATGATCGCACCAGTGCTGGTTCGGGATTAAGAAAATTTATTCGTTACGGCAAAACAGGCCAGGCTGAATGGACAAACGGAAGTTTCCATATCTGCAACAAAGACCTTGACCCTGAATACTCTCGTGCCTTAATCGTAGCGCCCACCGGGGATGTTCGCCCAGGCCGACCCAGCGGCAGTAAATACCCTCGCGATGTATTCGGCAATGAGGTCTGTAAATAATGCGGTCTGGCCTTGCAAAACGCACCCGACGCTCATTGCGTGGTGTCGGCATGATTGAAATACTGATCACCATCGTGTTGCTGTCAATCGGTTTTCTGGCAGCGGCTCGCATGCAGGTCGAGGGTATGCGCTTCAGTCAAAGTGCTTACTATCAATCACAAGCGTTTTTTCTGGCTAGCGACATGATCAACCGCATGCGTACCAATGTGGCTGGCGTCAGAGACGGCGAATACGATGACATATTCACCGCACCCGATTCGCAGAATCCGCGTTGTGATTTACAAAGATGCACTCCAGCGCAAATTGCTTTGCAAGATGTGTATGACTGGGGAGGATACTTCCATCCAAGGCAGGGCGCAGGTGACGAAAACTTCATACCTGCCCTGCCCAGCTCCGATAAAGTGCCTGCCGGTGCAAAGGTTGAGCCGGTTAACGAAAATATATACATGGTGACCTTGGTCTGGTCTGAAATTGTCGGTGGTGCTATCCAAGAAGAATCGATGTCAGTTAACTTTGCGCTGGAGCAATCGAGTGATCAATAGTCGCGCCAAGCCAATCACCTTATCGGCGAGTTACAAAGGCTTTTCGCTGGTTGAGCTGCTTATCGCAATGGCAGTTGGCCTGATACTACTAACGGGCATGATTGCCGTGTTCTCTGGCAACAAGCGTAGCGCCGAACTTAATTCGGCCATGTCCAATATTCAGGAAAACGCACGATTCGCCCTAACCACGCTAAGTAAAGACATTCGTATGGCTGGCTACCAGGGTTGCCTGGATTCGCGTCGCGGCAGAATGACGGTTAAAGCGGCCAACGCTCCTGTACCGCAAGACGGGTTTAAAGACAACGGCGAACCAAAATTTAATTTTAATGCATCGTTAGTCACCGGTGCGGTGGTCGTTGATGCAGACAACTGGTCTCCAGATATTCCCGGTGGATTCGATCCCCCGGAAGACAATCCATCGATACCCGGAACCGATGTTCTGACCGTGCAGTACGGCGATCGCGTTCGTTCCACTTTGCCCGGCCCCATTGTCACAGCTGACGTACCCAGTCTTGACGGGCCCATTGTTACAACAGAAGACTTGGGCATAAGAGTTGGTGATCTGGCGTTAATAGCCAGTTGCGACAACGTTGATTTAATCGAAGTAACTGGCGTGGCTAATGATGGGGATGGACAATCTCTGGCACACGCGGCGCCGCGCAATGTTGACGGTAACCTCTCAGCGCGCTATGGCTTACCCAATGACATTGCACACACCCGAGTCATGCGTTTTCGCTCACATGTTTACTACATTGGCGATACCGGACTGGTGAATGAATCCGGTGACAGTATTCGAGCGCTGTACCAGCAGAGCTACCCGTACAACGACCCAAACAATCCTCCTGCAGAACTGGCACAAGGTGTTGAGAACATGCGCATCTCTTTTGGTCTTAGACACAATAATACCTTGCGATACGTTTCTGCTAACGACCCGGTGTTTAATCCTGAAGATGTTGAAAGCGTGCAAATTGGATTGATCATGACCTCCTATGAGCGTATTGCGGAGCAAGACGATACCAATGTGTATGTGATTGCAGGACAACCTATTCCACCAGCTGCCAACGCCGACAGTGGGCTTTCACACGCGCAAGACCGTCGTTATCGACTGGTGTTTAACACCACCGTTAAGGTTAGAAACAGACGCGACGACAGAGTGTTCTTCTCGCAGACCGATGACCCATAAAAATAAATCAATATTGAGTCAACAGAAACAGCGAACCATTGGATACCTATGCATCTAGTCTTACAAACAATAGCAACACCGAAACCACGCCAGCACGGCGGTGCGTTATTGGTGGCAATGATATTAATCTTCATGCTATCGATCATGGGCATCTCAAGCATGCGCGGCTCTACTCTGGAGCGTCGCATGGCCAGTAATTCGGTGCAGGCAGCCACCACTTTTCAGGGTGCAGAGTCTGGCAGTGAAGTCATGTTGAATGACAAAGAAAATCTGGCCGACGCTATCAACATAGCCAATGTAGAGGCCGTGATGGTTGGAGAAATGGAGTTGTCGCCAAAGTTGAATAAAATCATTGATATGAAACAAGCCATTGGCATGGAAAGCGAGGCCGAAGTTCAGTTTACCGGGTTCGGACCAGCCTACGGCTATTCTGCTGGTAATGCCAGTAGTAACTTTATGGCTTACAGATTTGAAGTAAAAGCTGATGCCAAGATAAAAGCAGTGAGTTCAAACGCGTCTGTTATTCAAGGTGCGTACCGAATCGCGCCCGGCCGTCAGTTGTGATGCTGTCTGTTGTAACGTCGTCAGTTTTAGGATTGAGACAAATGAAAGTTAAAAATATGCAAATGAATGTCCTGTCTAAGGAGAACAAGCACAACATGGATAACGAACAAACCACACATTCGCGGGCGAAAAGCTTGCTGGGTGCGCTATGTGCCAGCTCGATTTGTATGTCGACTGCATTTGCCGATGACACAGAAGTCTTTTTTGGCCAGGTTGACCCCAATTTGGATATATTCCCGAACGTGATGTTTGTGTTGGATACATCCGGGTCAATGAATTATACAGATGGTGGCCCGTCCTCGCGCCTTGAACGCATGAAGGACGCGCTCGATGTTATTCTTGATAACACAACCAACGTAAACGTTGGCTTAATGCGCTTTAACGGCACCGAGGGTGGTGGCGCTGTGCTATTCCCGGTTACCGCAATCGATAAAGAACTGTGCGAACAAGATGACTGCGGCGAAGTCAGCGCAGCACCTCGAGTCACCAGTAGTGGCAACGATGCCGAAGAGCGTCTCGCCAATGGGAATATGTCGATAAACGGTAATATTCTAACCATGGGAAGGAGCGGTGATAATGATCAGGCTGTTGGCATGCGATTCGAAAAAATTAGCATACCGCAAGGCTCAACAATCACATCTGCAAAAATCGAATTCACTGCCACCCAAGACAAAGCTGGCGACGCACTATTTACCATAGCGGGCGAAAAGGTTAACAATGCTTCAGCATACACCGCGAATAACGCCAATATTTCCTCGCGAACCGAAACCGCAGCGACAGTAACATGGCAACCTGAAGACTGGAAGCAGAACCTGACCTATCAAACTGAAGATGTGTCAGCTATTTTACAAGAGTTAGTCAATTTACCTGGTTGGTGTGGCGGTAACTCAGTCGCTTTAACAATCAAAGGTACGGGTAGCCGCGACGCCTACTCGTTTGACAATTCTGCTAGTGCAGCTCCGGCGCTTAAATACACTTACGACAGTTCCAACATTCCCAATGGTGGGGGTTGTATTAACAAAACGGCGGTTTCGCAAGTCTCCAGGAGCACAGACGATGCAGAAGAAAGCGTGTGGCGTGGAACAACCAATACCAATAGTCAGGATTTGGAAATGCCATACGACGGCAACACCAATCAAATTCTTGCTGTGCGCTTTGAAGATATAAAAGTACCAAAAGGTGCAGTCATCACCAGTGCCAGTATTGAATTTGAAGTTGAAAAATACACTTCAGGGAATGTATCTCTGGATATAGCCGGTGAAGCAAGAGACAACCCGGTCACCTTTAAATCTCGATACAGAAATATTTCAAATCGACCAAAAACAGGGGCAAGAGTGCGATGGAGCAACATCCCGGCACTCAACCGAAACCAAAAGGCCACCACGGCAGATCTGCGACCAATCGTTCAGGAGTTGGTCAACCGTAATGGCTGGGATTCTGGCAACGCCATGGTATTCATGTTTAGTCGCGTATCCGGTAACAACATTCGACGTTATGAAACCATTGATGGAGAGCCGGCGAATGCACCGAAAATACGCATCGAATATCAATCCACAGCAGACAATAGCTCGCCTACTTACATTACAGCCAGAGACAGACTCAAAGAAGTGGTCAATGGCTTAACCGCAACGGGAGGTACGCCGATTGTTGATGCTTACTACGAAGCCACGCAATACTTCAGGGGTGGTCAGGTTGACTATGGTACGCGTCGAGGTCCGTCTCGACATCGTTATCACCGCGTATCGGTACCAGAAAGCTACACCGGTGGCTCGGTCCATCGCCCCAATGGTTGCTCAGTGTCAGATCTGGACGACTGGGATTGTCGCTGGGAAGAGATCAACGGCAATGCAAATTACTTAACACCGTTCAGATCCAGCTGCCAAACCAACCATATTGTGTTCTTATCAGACGGTGCAGCAACATCTAACAGTGCATTGAATAAAGTGAAAGCACTCACTGGCAAAAGCAGTTGCAGCAACCCTAATGTGAACGAACAATGCGGTGAAGAATTAGCTGAGTGGCTCAACGAAACTGATCATGCTGGAGCAATGAACGGTAAGCAGAACATTTCAACGTACACTATTGGTTTTAATATCAATAGCCCGTTTCTGGAATCAATTGCTAACAAGGGTGGCGGTGGCTACTACCAGGCTCAATCATCGGCACAATTGGTCGATGTATTCCAATCCATTTTGGGTGACGTGTTGTCAGTTGATACCAGTTTCGTGGCACCGGGTGCAACCGTTAACCAGTTTAATCGTCTGACCCACAGAAACGATATCTACTTTGCCCTGTTCAAGCCTAATCAGCGCCCAACCTGGAAAGGCAACCTAAAGCGTTACGAAGTGGGTACAGACAGCAACGGCGACATCACCATATTAGACGTTAACGGTAATGCGGCTGTTGATGAGACAAGCGGATTCTTTGATAAAGACAGCCGAAGCTGGTGGAGCGACACCCCTGATGGCAATCAGGTTGCTCAGGGTGGTGCGGCAAAGGAATTAGCATTTAACGCCGGTAAACCACGTCGTATATTTACATTCATTGGCGACTATGCCAACGACATACCGCCCAATGGCGTTGATTTATCGGCACCGGCGCAGGCGTTACACGAAAACAATAACAACATCACCATTAATGACATGGGGCTTGCAAACATCGCAGCGGCAGACCAGGCCGCTTATCGCCAAGCGTTGCTCAAATGGGGCCGCGGAGTCGATTTAAGAGATGATGATGAAGATGGCAGCACCGATGACTGGCGTCAGCATATGGGTGACCCGATGCATGCTCGTCCGGTTATTCTTAACTACGCCAACGGCGCCGCAACGGCAACCTCTATATTTGTCGGTACAAACGAAGGTTATTTGCACGCCATCGACCGAGAGGAAGGCGAAGAGCTGTACTCGTACGTGCCACAAGAATTGCTGAGCAATTTTGATATCTACTGGAATAACCAGTCGTCTGACTCACACCCTTACGGGCTAGACGGTGTTTTATCCGTGTGGACTACCGATGACAACGACAACGTTATTATCGACCCCGGTGAAAAGGCCTATCTTTACACTGGCATGAGACGCGGTGGCAGCAACTACTATGCACTGAATGTTGCCAGCCGACTTAATCCCAAGCTTGCCTGGGTTATTGAGGCCGGTCAGCCCGGTTTTGAAGAACTGGGCCAAACGTGGTCGAAAATGTCACCGACAAAAATTCGTTTTAACAACGAAGAACGAAACGTACTGATATTCGGTGCCGGCTACGACACCAATCAGGATGCACAGTACGAGGACAGTAACGGCAATTCAAGACGAGTGGAAAGACAAGAGGCAACTAAGGGCCGTGGCATTTACATAGTTGATGCTGAAACCGGACAATTAATTTGGTCGGCATTAGGCACCACAGGTGGCAACCAACAGTTTGACGATATGGATTTCTCCATACCATCGAATCTGCGTATTCTGGATACCAACTATGACGGCTTTGCTGATCAAATGTACGCATCCGACACCGGCGGTCAGATTTGGCGTTTCGACTTTACGCAATTTCACCAAAGCGGCCCATTACTACAAGGTGGTGTGCTGGCAAACCTGACTACAGGTAATGATTATGCGGGTGAGCGCCGCTTTTACTATGAGCCTGATGTGGCGATTATCTCTAACGATGGTGATCGTTTTATTTCAATCAGCATCGGTTCAGGCTGGCGAGCGCACCCACTTGATCTATTGATTGATGATCGCTTTTACATGATCAAGACAGGCAATCTGTTTGACACCCCAGCCGGGTATGGCAAAACCACTGACGGTGGCCAAACTTACCAGCCAATCACTGAAGCTGATTTGATTGACGTTACCAACAACCTGACACCTGAGGTCAATCAGTACGGTTGGCGGTACGATTTGGGTGCAACGGGCGAAAAAGTACTTGGTGCCAGTGTGACCGCAAATAACCAGGTAATTTTTACCAGTTATCGCCCTGCTCTGGCCGTTGGTGCCTGTACCACAGCTATAGGCGGTGGGTCAGTCTATGCACTCAATATTATTGATGGCTCACCAACGGTCGACATGAATGGTGACGGCGAGATCGATGAAGATGATCGCGAAAAAGAACTGGCACACGGTGGCATTCCACCAGAACCAGCCGTTCTGATAACCGACAATGGCCCAACCCTGCTGGCCGGACCGGAGCAGCCGTTTACACCGAATTTCGTCGATTTGACTCGCCGCACATTCTGGGTGGATAACGGTGAGGATGAAGGCGAGTAAACTGCCTTAACCATTTGGCAACAATGCCAGTACATGTACCGAAAAAGGCCACGTTGTGTGGCCTTTTTTGTGCGCTTTTCCGCCGCTCGACTGTCAGCCTTTAAGGCTGCAATCATTTTGGCATATGGTTATAGCAAAATAGCATTAAACAACCACGTCGTTTCCTGCTCAAATCTGTGTATCCAAACACACAGAGTTTAATCCAGGCATGCAAACAGAAACTGACGTTATTATCATCGGCGCAGGACCGTGCGGTTTGTTTCAGGTGTTCGAACTGGGATTACTGGGTTTGCATGCTCACGTTATCGAGTCATTGCCAGCCGCAGGTGGCCAGTGTGCTGAGCTGTATCCAAACAAACCTATCTATGACATTCCGGCCTACCCCACTATTGGCGCTCAAGAGCTGATAGACCGGTTACAGGAACAGATTGCCCCCTTCAAACCAACATTTCACTATTCTCAGCAAGTCACCGAAGTGACGCGGCAAGACGACGATCGTTATCTGGTACGCACCAATACCGGTCTAGAGTTCATAACGCGAGCTATCGTCGTTGCCGGTGGTGTTGGCGCATTCGCACCCAAGCCGCTAAAAATTCCGGGCACCCTCGACTTACCGACCGAATCAATATTTTATTCAGTGAAAGACACTGGCGTTCATGCGGGTAAAGATATCGTTATTCTCGGCGGCGGCGATTCGGCATTGGACTGGGCACTGGAACTCTACAAGGAGGCCAACAGTGTTGTGCTTGTGCATCGCTCAGAAAATTTCAAAGCAGCACCCGCTTCGGTTGAGCGCATGCGCGCACTGTGTGATGAACACGAAATGCAGTTCCTGGTCGGCAATGTCAGCGGCATCGACAGTGAAAACGGTAGCATCAAAAGCATCAGTGTGACTGGCCAGGACGGTGTCTCCAGACGTGTAGAACTGGATCAGCTTTTGGTTTTCTATGGCTTGTCTCCAAAATTAGGCCCCATCAGTCAATGGGGGCTGAACCTGAAAAAAAATCAGATTATCGTCGATACAGAAAAATTCCAGACCAACGTGCCGGGCATTTACGCGGTGGGCGACATCAACTGGTATCCAGGTAAAAAGAAATTGATTCTCAGTGGTTTCCATGAAGCGGCATTAGCAGCCTTTGCGATTAAAGAGCAACTAAACCCAGGCGAAAAAGTACACCTGCAGTACACCACCACCAGCCCCAATATGCATAAACGGCTGGGCGTTGAAGACCCCTATGCCAATGACGAAACTGAGGCAGCTTAGTCATGTACCAATACAGCAACGAAGACAAGCAGTTTGTGCAAGCCCGAGTGGATGAATTTGCCAATCAGGTTGAGCGTTATCAAAACGGTAAACTGGACGAAGATGAGTTCAAGCAATTGCGTCTACGCAATGGTTTGTACTATCAACGACACGCGTACATGCTGCGCGTGGCCATTCCTTACGGTTTACTCTCATCCACTCAATTGCACACCCTGGGTGAAATCGCTAAAAAGTACGATAAAGGTTATGGTCACTTCACAACCAGACAAAACATTCAGTACAACTGGCCCGAGCTACACGATGTACCCAAAATCTTGCAAGACCTGGCCGATGTTGACATGCACGCGATACAAACCAGCGGCAACTGCATCAGAAACACCACAACCGATCCATTAGCCGGCGCCGTTGCCGATGAAATTGAAGACCCACGCCCGTGGTGCGAATTGATTCGACAATGGTCAACCCTGCACCCAGAATTTAACTGGTTACCACGAAAATTCAAAATTGCGGTCACGGGTTCATTGAATGACAGAGCCGCTGTCCAGGTGCATGACATTGGTCTTCGCCTCATTAAAAACGAATTAAACGAAATCGGTTTTGAAGTGCTTGTTGGTGGTGGTCTGGGTCGCACCCCTTACATTGGTTCGGTGATTAAACCGTTTCTGCCTAAGCAACATTTGCTGACTTACCTTAACGCCATTTTGCGTGTGTACAATCAGGCTGGACGTCGAGACAACCTATACAAGGCGCGTATCAAAATTCTGGTTAATGCCATGGGCATAGAAGCATTCACCGACGCTGTTGATAAAGAATGGGTGCACTCACAATACGAAGACGACTCATTTACACAGGCACAGTTCGATGCGTTGAAAGCGCAATTCCCCACAGTGCCTGATCTCGGCAGTCAGAACAACCCTGAGTCTTTGCAAAACCCCGAGCCTTTGCAAAACCCCGAGCCTTTGCAAAACCCCCAGCCTTTGCGAAACCAAGAGCCTTTGCAAATTCACAACAACCCGCTGTTCAATCAATGGTATCAGAGCAATACTCAGGCGCATCGCGACTCAGGACGACGCATTGTGTTTGTCAGTTTGAAATCAGCTGACGCACCTGCCGGGGACGCCACTTGCGAGCAAATGCAGGCGGTAGCGAAACTGGCCGAAACGTTCAGCGAATCAGAAATACGCACAACGCACGAACAAAATTTGGTGCTGCCACATGTTCCTGTGAGTGAACTCTACTCATTGTGGCAATCGCTGAACAAGCAAAAACTGGCCACACCCAATATTGGCAAACTCAGCGACATGATCGTATGCCCTGGCCTGGATTTCTGTTCTTTGGCAAATGCCGGGACATACACAATATACGATCAGATCAATGCCCGATTTGACGATATCGACTACCAACACGACTTGGGTAACCTGAGTATCAAAATTTCGGGTTGTATGAATGCCTGCGGTCATCATCACGTTGGGGACATCGGTATTCTTGGTGTCGAAAAAGGCGGCGTGGAATGGTACCAACTTACACTCGGTGGGCATGCAGGGAACAAAGCGGCGCTCGGTAAACGACTAGGAAAGGCCATCCCAAAAGATGATGTAAGTCTCGCAATCAAAGACATTCTTGATACGTTTATAGAATTAAGGACCCCGGAGGAGCAATTTAATGACACGTTCGAACGGGTAGGAATTGAGCCTTTTAAGGAGAAAGTCTATGCCGTTGCTGCTTAAAGCTTCCGCAGGCTTTGCCCTGGAGGCAAACGCTAATGCGAATCGTGCTACAGCCATTATTCCAGACACATGGGTCAGCTTATCCGATAACGACGAGCTCCCCGAAGATGTGACGCAGTGCGTGGTTAGCATTGATCGCTACACAGAACTGGCTGCCGGAGCAACCACCCAACCAGGCGGCTTACTACTTGGTCCGTCCGATGATGTGACCAGGGCAAAACCGTATATTGATGAACTGAAACTGATTTGCATAGACTTTCCCGTTTTCACTGACGGACGTGGTTATTCCCACGCTCGTATTTTGCGAAAACGTTTTGGATACACAGGCGAATTACGTGCTGTTGGCGATATCAGGGTCGATCAGTTGCTATTCATGCAACGTACAGGAATTAACACTTATTTGTTCGATGATGCACCTGACGAGGCTTTGATCACTGAACTAAACACGAGGTACAAACACAACTATCAACCCAGCTACCCACTGTCACACCAGTCGGCGCACAGTCGCCAATAGCTGCAAAAAACACGGAACTAAGCAACGGGTTGACAGTCACATTTTTACAGCTTGCCAACCGGAGCCAAACACCATGTCCAGTCAGTACAACGTGAAACGCCGCCAGCTCATTCAGGGGCTGGGAGCGCTTTCTGTCGCCGCCCCCTCCACGCTTTTAGCCAACTCAGAGGACACCGAGCAAACTGGTGCCGTGCCCGAGCAGGAAAAATACGGCATAAGGCAATACGAAGCACCTGAGATTGAACTCGACTACTGGATAGACGCGAATGGCAATCCCACTGAGTTCTCAGTTATGGAGCAACGCGGCAAATGGTTGTTCATGAAGTTCTTCCAGAACTGGTGCCCTGGTTGTCATAAGTATGGCTTCCCGACAATACAAAAATTCGCGGAAGAATTTAATGATCATCCAGAGGTGGCGATTACCGCAATACAAACGGTATTTGAAGGTAGAAGCGTCAATACGAAATCGGCCGTACGTGATTTACAGCTACGTTATGAACTACCCATCACCATGGGACACGACGAAGGCACAGAGGCAACCGGGAATCACCCGCTGAGTATGATCAACTACCGAACCGGCGGCACGCCCTGGCTGATTTTAGTGGCACCGGATGGCACGGTTGTGTATAACCATTTTCATGCCGACACCGATAGCCTGATTAACTTTGTAAAAGAACAAGTCAGCTAGTCTTATTTCGGCTTACCTCTGGCCACGCTTTAAGCCAGCTTTCTGGCCAGTGCATTGGCCAGTGCATTGGCCAGCAAAAACAACACCCCAGCGGCGACCACGATACTCGGGCCGCTGGGAGTATCTGCCTGCAGTGACATTAACAACCCCAAGCCCACCGATAACACGCCAATGCACACGGCAATCAGTGCCATTTGCTCTGGCGTCTTACTGAATGCCCGTGCCGTTGCCGCCGGTATAATCAGAATGGCAGTGATTAGCAAGGCACCCACCAGCTTAATTGCAACCGCAACCAACACCGCTAAGCTCGTCATTAACACCAATTGCTCCCGATCGACATCGTAGCCTTTTGCTGTTGCCAGATCCGGATTCAAGGTACTGGTGAGTAACGGTACCCAGCGCCAAACTAACAACGCAAACGTCACCAATGCACCAGCCCAGACAATCAGCACACCCGATTGCGTAATCGCTAGAATGTCACCAAAAAGATAACTGTTTAAATCGAACCTGACGCCTGATAACTTTGACACAGCAACCAAACCAACCGCTAGAGCCACATGGGCCACCACACCCAACAAGGTATCCACGGCATACAGTGCGCCACTGAATCGCGCCATACAGTAGCCAACCGCCACCGCAACCAGCAAAACACCGACTATGGGTGACAGAGAAAACGCCAGCGACAGTGCGACTCCGAGCAAAGCGGCATGCGATACGGCATCGCCGAAATAGGCCATGCGACGCCACACTACAAAGCAACCCAATGGCCCCGCTGCCAAGGCCAATCCGCAGCCAGCCACAAATGCACGAATCATAAAATCGTCAAACATAAGCGCTAATTGAATTGTTGATCAGGCAGTGGACAGTACATCAATGACCCGTGTCGTCGTGATCTTGAGAATGATCACGGTGGGCATGATCATGAACGTGCTGATGATTGTGCGTGTGGTCGTGCGCGTGGTCGTGCGTGTGATCATGATCGTGCCGATACAATGCCAAAGCGCCTTCCGTGCCCAGACCAAACAGAGCCCGGTATTCGGGCGCGGCTGACACAATGGTAGGTGCGCCCTCGCAACAAACGTGTCCGTTAAGGCATATAACGCGATCAGACGCGCTCATCACAACATGTAAATCGTGGCTGACCAATACCACAGCACAACCTTGTTCGTTACGCACTTTTTCGATCAACTGATAAAAAGCCGCTTCACCCTGTTGATCCAAACCCTGTGTCGCCTCATCAAGAATGAGTATGTCCGGATTAGCTAACAAAGCGTGCGTGAGCATAACTCGCTGTAGTTGCCCGCCGGATAACTGAGACATTTGCGCATTAAGTAAGTTTTGTATCCCGACCTGCTGTACCCAAGTCGACTGCGACTCACCACGCGCGGCCAGCGTTAAAAACCGCTTAACCGTTAAAGGTAAATTAGCATCAATACTAAGCCGTTGAGGAACATAACCAATCCGCAAGCCTGGTTGCAGGTCTAGTTTTCCGCCAGTTGGTTTTAGCGCGCCAACTAAAATGCGCAGAAAAGTGGATTTGCCAGAGCCGTTGGGACCCAGGATGGTCACGATCTCACCTTTTTGCACAGCAAAGTTGATGTCATGCAACACGACATCGCTACCGTAGTGCAAGCAGACATCGTGCATTGATATAAGTGGAGTGTTGTTCACCGCTAGCCCGGACACTCGTTGCACAACCCGGATAGCTCTATTACTGATGCTGAGGCTGCAAATCCTAATTCGTTGGCAGCAGCCACCAACTGCTTGTTTGCTCTGGGCACAGGCTGTTCGGCCACGCGACCACAACTTGCACACACCATAAAACAAGGGTTAATGCAGGAGCTGGGCTCACAGCAGGCAACGTAGGCGTTTTGTTGTTCCAGCTTATGTGCAAAGCCCTGTTCAATGAGAAACCCAAGTGCTCGATAAACCTGCGGCGGTTTTTGCGCCAGGCCACACGAGGCGAGTTCAGCCAGCACCTCGTATGCGCCCAGGCCTTTGTGAGACTGCAGTAGTATTTCAAGTGTTCGGCGCCTGACCGGCGTGAGCCGTAGTTGACGCTCTTCGCACAATGCCTTAACAGCACTCATGGCACTGCGCTTACAGCGTTTATGGTCGTGTTGTACAAACGCAACCACGCTTGACTCCCCTGAACTGTTTGTTTTCAAGCTGGATGTCTCGATTGATTTTGTGTGGCAAACGCTGCGCCAGCGGAATACGCACTATAGCTGTTATAATATAACATAGCATAAAATCCGGAAAACAAGCCTTTGTATTACTGTAAGCGCGCGCTCTTCACGCTACTAAGCTGCTTTTGCACTACCGCGTGGGCGCAACAACCCAAGCTGGACATACTGACTGATATCGCACCGGTTCATTCACTGGTCTCTATGGTGGCAGGTGAGCAAGCTAACATCGATTTACTGGTTCAGCCAAATCAGTCACCGCACAATTTTGTATTAAAACCCTCACAGGTCCAGTCCATACAGCGCGCTCAGCTGATTATTATCCTGGAAAGCGATGTCAGCCCGGCTATATTGCAATACGTTGACTCAACGCAAAGTAAAGCAACGGTGCTGACCATCGCGCAAAGCTCTGAAGAATCTCACGACTGGCTAAGCCCGACGCACGCCATCAGCTGGCTCTCGGCTATCTCGGAGGTGCTCAGTTCGCTGGATGAGGCAAATGCCCAGCGCTATGCTCAGCAAGCTACACACGCGCAAAACACCCTACACATGCTGCAACAGCAACTTAAGGCACAGCTGGGGCCTGTTAAAGATAAGTCTTTTATTGTCTACCACGATGCATATACACAATTTGCCGATGCGTTTGATCTGCAAGCGCCAACGGCAATAGCACAAAGCGATGCACGTACCCCAGGTGCTGCTCGCCTTCTAAAAGTCAGGAAAATAGCGCAACAAAGCGCCTGCATTTTTGCCGAAGCACAGCACAACGATGGCTACATAGACACCGTCAGTGAAGGCCTGGATATAGGGCACGGTATACTTGACCCACTGGGCAGCACCATACCACTAGGCGCCGATCACTACCCGCTGATGATGAAAAATCTGGTTGATGAGCTGCAACGCTGTATGGGTTGAGCTGCATGGGTTGAGCTGCATGGGTTGAGCTGCATGGGTTGAGCTGCATGGGTTGAGCTGCATGGGTTGATATGAGCAGGCAATCACCCGCTACTTTTAGACAAAGAAATGTAAACATAAAACGTAAGGAGTCATCCAATGGACAAAAGACTGTTAGATATTCTGGTTTGCCCTGCCACAAAAGGAAAACTGAAACTACGTGGTGAGGAGCTATGGAGTCGCAGTGCCGGTTTAGCCTACCCTATCGTCGACGGTATCCCGAAGATGGTGGAAGGTGAAGCCAGAACCCTGAGCAATGAAGAGATTGGCTCGATGAAGGATAGCGATAGTGTATCTTGAATAAACGCCTGTAAAGCCTGCAATCTAATGAACAGCGAAGGTAAATAAAAACGGCCACGCTAAAAAAGCACAGCCGTCATTAAACACTAATAGACGTTGGTTAAATAGACGTTGGTTAAACAGTCCCACCAACAAGGGTAATCAGTTCAATCTAATTGTCATCACTTCCGAGCGTGACTCCAGAAAAGCTTTCGTGGTGCCAGCAAACTTTCGCATTTGCAAATAGACTTTCTCTTCTTCTGACAATTCACCACCCAACGCAATTTGATTTGAAAAACGTTGCCACTGCACACCTTCCAGATCTTTTGAAGAGCCAACACGATACTGGTTTGGCTCGCCACTAACCGTTGGAGATAGTGTTTTGCTGAACGCGCCGTCATCAATAGCAATATCAGTCACCACAATCGAACCGACGCCAGGCTTATGCTCTGCCAACACACTACCTGCACGACAACGCGGACCAGGTGTGCCTTCACGTAATTTGACTTCTTTTAGCAAATTAAATGAACGCGCTGGCTCTGTGGTGCGCATACCAGTAAAACGATCTTTGGATACAGTAACCAGCAACGGTACATTTGGCACATCAACCGAAACATAACCTTGCTGGTCCGTGAAGGTTGCACCAAATTGCTTGTAGTTACCCTGCATGCCAATACAAACAGAAGCGCCAGCAATTGGGGCACCATTACCATCAACAACACGCACGCCAAACTGGGCAGCTTGAGCTGATATGGAGCCAGCTGACAAGGCCAGCACTGATATTGACATAAGCAGCTTTTTGAGCTGACTTGATAGAACTGATTTGTTTTCCATTATTCTCTTCCCACCCGCGCCATATAAGGCTTGCAATACAATCTTGATGCGGCGTGGGTCCAATCGGACTGCTGTGCCGCGTTAAGTGTATTTCAACTTATTGGGAAGAATCGAGGTGGGACACAAATCACAGAAGCCGAACACGAAATGTCGGCTGGGTTTGAACTTCAAAAACTTATAACGGATTTTGCTAAAGGGGCGCTTAGCCTTGCTGCCACTGCCTCACGTTACCTGTGTCGATGTGCACAAAACCAGACGAGGCGTAGTAGCCTACTCCACCGGCTTTCATGGTGAGCGCTGCCTGCTGTATCTGTTTAGCGGTTCTGCCAGGAACGCTTAAATCTGCCGCACGACCTTCCATATGCAGGCTGTACTTGGCAACGCCGTTTGAGCGATTGCGCAGTATTGCGTTTGTTGCTTGGGTGCGAAAGCCAGACAGTATGTGCATGCGTTCGTCGGTGTCTAGTAGCGTATATAGCTTGTGCAGATCGTCAATGAGACGTGGGTCCATGTTGGTGGATTCGTCGGCTCTGTGGTCACGCATTAAATGGTTGATCTGACGCATGCTTTCGCCAAGGTATTCGCCTTCGGCCCAATACACAAGATCAAGTTTTTCCCAGGTGTGGGCATTAACCAGACGAATACGGCGCTCGGGTCCGTGAACTGGCGCCGTTAAAGCTGAGCTAAACGCCGCAGGCGCGGCTGAAGATACACCGACAAAAGCGGCCGCTTTTAAGGAGCCGCTCAAAAAGCGACGTCGTTCAAACTGGTTGTTTATTTTGTTGCTGCCTTCGTTCATGAAGATCCTTGGATAATGCTCTGTTTTCTCTGGACATTTGTGCATTATGCGCAGTCAATGTCAATTTACTACCGCATTGTGCC
>CALHOI010000025.1 GCA_938035525.1 uncultured Granulosicoccaceae bacterium | reverse complement strand
GCAGCTTTGCCATACAAGTGCAAATGCGCACCGCTTTTTTGCATCACATTAGCCCATGCCGGTTCAGCGTTGTTGGGCCAGCTATCACCCAACACATTCAACATACACACCGGTGACAACAGTTGTGTTGAACCCAACGGTAATGCGCATAATGCCCGCAGTTGTTGTTCAAACTGACAGGTTTGGGTTGCGTCCAGTGTGTAGTGTCCGCTGTTGTGTGGACGTGGCGCCATTTCGTTAAACAGCAGCTGGTCTTGTTCGTCGATAAAAAATTCAATGGCCAACACACCTTCGTATTGCATATCGTGGGCAAATTTTACGGCCATGTCTTGTGCTTGTTGCTGGTGTTGCTCACTGGTGGTTGCTGGCACCACACTGGTATCCAGAATGCCATTGGTGTGTACGTTTTGCGCAATCGGAAAACACGCCACCTGCCCATCAGCGCCTCTGGCTAAAACCACAGACACTTCGGCTTTTAAATTAATACGTTGTTCCAGTACGCACTCGACTTGTCCAAGTTCATTGAATGCTGCACTGACGTCTTCAAGGCTATGGCAAGTCTGCTGGCCTTTTCCATCGTAACCCAAACGGCTGGTTTTAATGATGGCAGGCAACGTAATGGTATCGAGTGCCGAGTCGATATCGGCCGATGATTTAATAACAACATAGGGTGCGGTTTGCAAACCAGCACTGCGCGCAGCCTGTTTTTCGGCGTGACGCTCCTGCGCAATAGTGACCGCGGCAACCGGTGGTGCAATGCGCGTGCTGTTGGCAATTAGTTCAAGACTGCTGGCCGGTACGTTTTCAAATTCGATTGTCACCGCATCACAACTTTTTGCCATGGTCGCTAAAGCGGCTTCATCGTCGTAAGCACCCACAATTTTATGTTCACACAGTTGCATGGCCGGGGCTGATTCGTCTGGGTCAAGCACATAAGTGACATACCCCATGCGCCTTGCTGCAATAACAAAATAACGACCCAGTTGTCCGCCGCCGATAACGCCAACGGATGCTCCTGGTAGCAGCGCTTGCACTTGATTCATTGCCTGATTGCCTGTCATTCGGTGTTTGTACGTGTGGTATTTGCCAGTGGACGGACGACTTGTGTGGCAGCTATGTGTTGCCCTTAGGCGGCACTTGCATCGCCGCGGCGTTGGCGGTTTGCGCTTCGCGAAACGCGTTGAGTTTATCCAGCAACACGGTGTCGTTTTGCGCCAGCATCGCTGCGGCAAACAAACCTGCATTGGCAGCGCCAGCGTCGCCAATGGCAAACGTTGCCACGGGAATACCGCGAGGCATTTGCACAATAGAGTACAAAGAGTCCTGACCACTGAGGTGTTTTGAGGCCACCGGCACACCCAATACGGGTAAGGTGGTTTTTGCCGCCAGCATGCCGGGCAAGTGAGCCGCACCGCCAGCTCCCGCAATAATGCAGGCGAGGCCTCGCGCCTGGGCCGACTCTGCGTACGCAAACATGGCATCTGGTGTGCGATGCGCCGACACCACTTTGGTTTCAACAGCCACGCCTAACGATTCGAGCGTGCTGGCTGCGTGTTGCATGGTGGGCCAGTCGCTGTCGCTGCCCATCACTATACCAACCAGCACACTGCCCGCCTGCACACTGCCCGCCTGCGCACTTCCTGCCTGAACCTCTGCCATAGGTGTTTTTCGCCTGTATTCTCAGGTGTTTGAGTATACTTGAGTCTGACCACAGGCTAAAAATTATCACACATGAATTCTGCCGGGCTGCATACCTCCAACCTCACCTCCCTGCCTTTGCATTACCGTGGCAAGGTGCGCGATATTTATAAAATCGACGAGCAACACTGGCTGATTATTGCCAGCGACCGGGTATCCGCGTTCGACGTTATTTTGCCGAATGTGATTCCCGGTAAAGGCAAACTGCTCACCCAGCTTGCCCTGTTCTGGTTCGACCACATGGCCGATGTGGTGCCCAATCATCTTAGTGATCTGTCGCTTCAAGAGCTCTTACCCAACCAAGACGATTACGCTCAAGCCGAAGGCCGCAGCATGATTGTTAAAACCCTCAAACCGTTGCCGGTTGAAGCAGTGGTGCGTGGGTACCTGATTGGGTCGGGCTGGAAAGACTATCAAAGCAGCGGTGCCGTTTGCGGCATTACCCTACCCGGCGGTTTGCAGCAGGCGGATAAATTGCCTCAAGTGCTGTTTACACCATCAACCAAAGCTGCCCTTGGCGACCACGACGAAAACATCAGTTTCGATCAAGTGATCGAATCGGTTGGCAAGCCCATGGCCGAGCAAATAAAAGCCGTGAGCATGGAGTTGTACAACAAGGCTGCATGCTTTGCCGCAAAGCGCGGGATTATTATCGCTGATACCAAGTTTGAATTCGGTTTGAATGAGGCCGGTGAATTAACCTTAATGGATGAAATTCTGACACCCGACTCATCACGATTCTGGGAGGCCAGCACCTGGCAGCCCGGTTCGAGCCCGGCAAGCTTCGATAAGCAATACGTGCGCGATTACCTTGAAACCCTAACCTGGGATAAAACCGAACCCGGCCCCGAATTACCGGAGACTGTTATTGATGGCAGCCGAGCGCGCTATCAAGAGGCCATCGATCGTTTAACCAGTGCCTGAAACGAAAAAAGGCGGTATGGAATTTACCCACACCGCCTTTATCACAAGCGCTTATTAGCACAAGCGCGTTTTTAAGACCGATAGCCTTTTTTAGACCAATAGCCGCTTAGGCTATGGTGATTTTCTTATCCAGGTACACATCCTGAATCGCATGCAGTAACTCTGCACCTTCAGCCATTGGCTTCTGGAATGCTTTACGACCCGAGATTAAACCCATACCGCCAGCGCGCTTGTTAATCACAGCGGTGCGAACGGCTTGCGCCAAATCATCATCACCTGAACCACCACCAGAGTTAATCATGCCAGCACGGCCCATATAACAGTTGGCTACCTGATAACGAACCAGGTCAACCGGGTGTTCGGTGGTTAAATCGTCATACACTTTGGGGTGCGTGTTACCAAAGCCAATCGCATTGTAGCCACCGTTATTCTCGGCCTGCTTCTGCTTGACAATGTCAGCCTGAATGGTTGACGCAATGTGGTTTGCCTGACTGGTTAAATCGGCAGACACATGGTAATCAACGCCGTCTTTTTTGTATTCAGGGTTTCTTAAGTAAGCCCACAGCACAGTGACCATACCAAGCTGATGCGCGCGATAAAACGCTTCTGAGATTTCGGTGATTTGCTGACGCGATGCCGGAGAACCAAAATAGATGGTTGCACCAACTGCTAATGCACCTAAGTCGAACGCTTGCTCAACTTGTGCAAACAAGGTTTGTTCGTACATGGCAGGCAGCGTTAAGGTTTCGTTGTGGTTAAGCTTTACCATAAACGGAATACGATGCGCGTATTGTCTTGATACTGCACCCAACACACCCAGCGTTGATGCAACACAGTTACACCCACCTTCAATGGCCAATTCAACAATGTTGGCCGGGTCAAAATAAATAGGGTTAGGCGCAAAGGATGCACCGGCAGAATGCTCAATGCCCTGATCAACCGGCAACATGGATACGTAACCCGTACCGCCTAACCTGCCAGAATTAAAAATCTGTTGCAAAGCGCGCATGGTGCCCGGACCACGATCACTTGGTGCAATAACACGATCAACATAATCAGGACCTGGGGTGTGAATCAGGTTCTTGGGAATCCCTTGACATGTGTGTTCCAGTAAATGGCCAGCTTCATCTCCCAGAAGCGATTCGATATCTGTCATTGAGCAGTTTCCTTAGGTTAATCGACAAAACACAGCCCTATAGCGGCCGGAGGCGGCAGATTATAAGGGTGTCAGGCAAATAGTGTTGGCGGTAAAACCGGCACGGTGTAGCGTTTTCGCCCGTTAAACGGGTAATGAAATTACCGTACCAATTAAGGAAGTCGTGAATCAAATGTTTAAAGCTGCGAAGGCGAAAGGCTTTATTGTTGGCAGCAACCGGTTTTGCCAGCAGTAGTATTACTACGCCATTTTGATGCTATTGATGCGCTTTGGCGACGATGGTCACGATTTACCAAATGGAGAGCAAATGTAAAATGTTTCGTGACCGTTTGTCATTCACTGGCTTGCAGTCAGTACTTTACGAGTATAGGTAATACACCCAACCGGCCAAACCAATACACGCCACCGTAATCCAGCCAGCATACCCACGCCAGCGATCTGCTGATTGTCGATGCGTGCTAATCAAGTTCATGACGCTTGAGCCTTCAATCTCAAGTGGTTGGGCGGGTTCAATTTGGTGGTCTGCTTGCTGTACCGCTGGCAAAGCGTTTGTTGAATCGTCAAGAAAATCCAGATCACTGTCAACAACGTGCGTTTGATCTGTTGCTACCGAACCACCGACAGCGGCCGCGCCAGCAACAAGCGCAGTGCCTGTTATCACCTCATTACCGTTTAGCGCTTCGCCGTGTTGATAATTAAGCGTGACCGGCTGAACAATTTGCTCGGGCAAATCGGATAACAGGTTCGGCAAGATGTGATCGGGTGCATCTACAGCGGGCAAGGCATCGGCCATGGGTTGTAATGTCTTGCGCCAATCGTGCACCATGGCTTGCACATCAGGTTCAAAATGCATAATGCGTTCAAACACTTTACGGTCCTGATCACCCAGCACACCCAATACATAATCTGCCGAGTGCGCCAACCACCAATCTTTATCAGCCGTGTGCATCGATATGACCTCTTAATTTCAACATGCCCTGTTGCAGCCAGCTTCTGACATGGTCTTCAGAGCTGTTGTGCAACTCGCTAAGTTCACTCACTGATGCACCATCAAGGTACGCTCTGGCAATACAGTCTCGCTGCACACTGTCCAGCTGACTCAGGCCTTCGTTTAGCTGTTGTGCATCAGGGTGTTCACTTAGAAAATCCAGGTTAGTCAGATGACCGTCATTACCCAAGGTAAATGCGTTTGGCTGACCATCATTACTGCGCTGCTCATTTAATATTCTTAACGCCTGTTGTCGCGCCAAACCAGTAATCCAGTTCATTGGCCTACCCATCTGTGATGAGTAGTAATGCACCTCAGACCAAATTTGATTGTAGGTGGCGTGCAAGGCACGTTCAGCATCGGCACTGTTGCCGAGCATGCGCTCTTGTATCGCAAACAATTTTGCAGACGTCAGATTAAACAGATCAGCAAGCGCGATCTCGTTTGATTGGGTGCACTTCGTGAGCAACGTGTCGAGCTGCTCATTCAGCGCGGTACTATCGCTACCGGTCATAATACTAAGCGTTGAGTCCATACATGATAGGTAAGAGTGTAGTTCTTAACACGCAGACTTGCGCACCGATATGTGACTGAAACTTGGCGCAGACAACCCAGTAAGGCTACTGGGTGCCACATTAGCCGCCACACTGGCCATTGCACCGGCCGCCGCACTAGCCGCCGCAACTAAGCACGGCTTTTCAGCATGGCAACCGCTGGCAAGGTTTTGCCTTCCAGAAATTCCAGAAACGCACCACCGCCGGTTGAGATGTAAGACACCTTGTCTTCAATGCCGTACTTATCAACTGCTGCCAGCGTATCACCGCCACCGGCAATCGAGAACGCAGACGATTCGGCAATGGCCATGGACAAGGCTTTGGTGCCCTCACCAAATACATCGATTTCGAACACACCAACCGGGCCGTTCCAGACGATGGTGCCCGCACTTTCTAAAATCTTGGCGTACTGTTTCGCGGTTTCCGGCCCAATGTCCAGCACCATGTCGTCTTTTTTGATGTCGCTTGATGCACGAATATTCACTTCGGCATCGGCTTTTAACTGTTCGGCGCAAACCACATCAACCGGTACCGGAATGTCGGCGTTTTTTTCTTTCGCCTTTTGCATTAGTGCTTTTGCGTTATCAATAAGGTCGGGTTCAAACAATGAGTCACCCACCGACTCGCCTGTTGCCGCAATAAACGTATTGGCAATACCGCCACCAACAATCAGTTGATCTACTTTATCGCTTAGTGTTTCCAAAACGGTGAGCTTGGTAGAGACTTTTGAACCACCAACTATGGCCACCAATGGGCGTTTGGGTTTGTTTAAGGCCGAGCCTAACGCATCGAGTTCTTTTGCCAACAAAGGACCAGCGCATGCAATGGGTGCATGCATTCCAACACCGTGTGTCGATGCTTGCTCGCGATGCGCCGTACCAAATGCATCCATGGCATAGATATCACACAACGATGCATACTGTTTGCTGAGCTCTTCGGTATCGTCTTTTTCGCCAACGTTAAAACGCACGTTTTCCAACAACACCACTTCACCATCATTAATTGTTGGTGGAGTGTCGAGGTAATCATCAATAAGGCGAACATCCTGGCCTAGCAGTTCACTCATGCGTTTGGCAATGGGTGCAAGCGATGCGGCTTTATCGGGCTTGCCTTCTTTGGGTCGTGCCAGGTGAGACATCACCATGACTTTGGCACCTGCATCTATGGCGTACTGCAACGTCGGTAAGGATGCACGAATGCGTTTGTCGGAGGTGATTTCGCCACCGTCAAGTGGCACGTTCAAGTCTTGTCGGACAAGGACGCGTTGGCCTGACAGGGGAAGTTCGGTCAACAGCTTCATGAGGTGATCCGCTAAAAAAGATTCCCCATTATACGGGTTTTACAGCAACCGGCCCCGATGTGAGCCGGTTGCTGATGAACTCATTTGGTATGTGGGTTACTTGGCGTTGACCAAGGCCTGAGCGGTATCGAGCATGCGGCACGAAAAACCCCATTCATTGTCATACCATGAACAAACTTTGACCAGATCACCACCAATAACACGCGTTAAACCCGCGTCAAAGTTTGACGAGGTGCTGGTGTGATTAAAGTCAATCGACACCAATGGCGCTGCGTTATAAGCCAGAATTTTTCCATCGGCGGCTTTTTCCATGATGCTGTTAATTTCTTCAACAGTGGTGTCGCGCTTGGCTTTAAAACTTAAATCAACAATAGACACATTAATGGTGGGGACTCGCATGGCAAAACCATCAAGCTTGCCCTGCAATTCTGGCAACACCAAACCAACCGCAGCCGCCGCACCAGTGGTGGTTGGAATCATGGACATGGTGGCTGATCGTGCGCGACGTAAATCGCTGTGGTACACATCGGTTAGCACCTGATCGTTGGTGTAGGCATGAATGGTTGTCATGATGCCACTATCAATACCAACTGAATCGTTAAGCACTTTAGCCATGGGTGCCAGGCAGTTAGTGGTACACGATGCGTTGGATATAACCGTGTCTGAGGCTTTTAACGTTTGCTCGTTAACACCAAACACCACGGTGGCATCGATATCACTTTTGCCAGGGGCCGAGATAATCACCTTACTGGCACCGCCCGCAATGTGTGCAGACGCTGCTTCTTTAGACCGAAACACACCCGTGCATTCGAGCACGACATCTACGCCCAAGTCTTTCCAAGGCAACTTGGATGGGTCGCGCTCGGCGAACACTTTAAAGGAGTCTTTACCAACAATGATTTGGTCGTTGTCGACTTTGACGTCGAACCCAAAGCGACCATGGGCCGTGTCGTACTGCAACAGATGAGCATTGGTTTCGACGCTGCCCAAATCGTTGATTGCAACGATATCGAACTTGTCTTGCAGGTTCTGCTCGAATATGGCCCTAAGAATGTTTCTGCCAATACGACCAAAACCATTAATAGCTATCTTGACTGCCACTCGTCCACCTCAGAAGTTAATCAATCTAAAAAGGTAACTTTACTACAGAATTTGGCCCCACAAGGCCAACAGTAAGATTTATTTTGGACGCTTTTTGACCAGTTGAAATACTTGTGCTCGTGGGGCGCATAACGCCCCACGGCACAAATCGTGGCTACGACAGCCCAGCTACAATACGGCTTTGACCTTGGCGGCCAGATTTTCAGCGGTAAAACCAAAGTGCGCGAATACATCGCCAGCGGGACCGGATTCGCCAAAAGTATCAATGCTCATGACATCACCGTTGAGGCCAACATACTTACGCCACAAGTCACCGATACCTGCTTCAATTGCTACACGCGCTGTTACCGCATCGGGTAAAACCGCCTGCTTGTAGCGCTCTGATTGCGCATCGAAAACATCAGTGCTTGGCATGGAAACCACACGCGTTTTGGTACCGGCACCGTTCAGTGATTCTGCCGCATCAACGGCCAGCTGCACTTCAGAACCCGTGGCAATAATAATGGCATCAGGTTGGCCATCGGTATCACGCAACACGTACCCGCCTTTTGCTACATCAGCGATTTGCGCCGCGTCACGCGCTTGATGCGCAAGACCTTGTCTGGAAAAAATCAAACTGCTTGGACCGTCTTTGCGCTCAATTGCACAACGCCAGGCAACGGCTGATTCCACTGCATCGCAAGGGCGCCATACCGACATATTAGGCATTAAGCGCAGGGTCGCCGTTTGTTCAACCGGTTGGTGCGTTGGGCCGTCTTCTCCTAAACCGATGGAGTCGTGCGTGAACACCTGAATGTTGGGAATTTTCATTAACGCCGCCATGCGCAAAGCGTTGCGCGCGTATTCTGAAAACATTAAAAAGGTGGCACCGTAAGGTTTAAACCCACCGTACAAAGACAAACCGTTAATGATGGCGGTCATACCAAATTCACGCACACCATAAAAAATGTAGTTACCGTCGGCGTGTTCTTGTATGCCTTTACTTTGATCCCAAATGGTTAAGTTAGAGCCGGCTAAATCGGCAGAACCACCCAGCAGCTCGGGCAAGTGCGGACCAAAACCATTCAGCGCATTTTGTGATGCCTTACGTGACGCAATGGTCTCGGCTTTGTCGTTAACGGATGCAATAAACGCATCTGCATCGGCTTGCCAACTGGCTGGTAACTCACCGTTAATGCGACGCTCAAATTCAGCGGCTAAGTCGGGGTGTGCCTTTTTGTAGGCTGCCATCGATTCATTCCACGATGCCTCCTTCTGCGCGCCCACATCGCGTGCGTTCCATGCCGTGGCAATGTCGTCTGGGATGCTGAATGGCGGGTGTACCCAACCCAGGTGCTCACGCACCAGTGCAATTTCATCATCACCCAGCGGCGCACCGTGAGAAGACTCTTTGCCACCCTTGTTGGGTGAGCCAAAGCCAATGGTAGTTTTACAACAGATCAGCGTTGGCTTGTCTTGATTCGATTGCGCTTTGGTGACGGCCGCAACCAGCGCGTCGCTGTCGTGTCCGTCGATATCGCTGATGACGTCCCAGCCGTAAGACTTAAAACGCATAACCGTGTCGTCGGTGAACCAGCCTTCTACTTCACCATCAATGGATATACCGTTGTCGTCGTAAAACGCGATGAGTTTGCCCAGCTTTAAAGTCCCTGCCAGTGAACACGCCTCGTGCGAAATACCTTCCATTAAGCAACCATCGCCGAGGAACACGTAAGTGAAGTGATCAACAATGTCGTGGCCGGGCCGATTGAATTGCGCACCCAGGGTTTTTTCACCAATCGCCATGCCCACTGCATTGGCAATGCCCTGACCTAAAGGTCCGGTGGTGGTTTCGATGCCAGGCGCATAACCGTACTCGGGATGACCCGGCGTTTTGGAATGAAGCTGGCGGAAATTTTTGAGTTCTTCAATGGGCAAGTCGTAGCCGGCCAAATGCAGCAGCGAATAATGCAGCATCGAGGCATGCCCGTTGGACAGCACGAAGCGATCGCGGTTGGCCCAGTTCGGGTTAGCCGGGTTGTGATTGTAGAAATCGTTCCAGAGCACTTCGGCAATGTCAGCCATGCCCATCGGCGCACCAGGGTGGCCGGATTTGGCTTTTTGCACTGCGTCCATACTCAGCGCGCGGATCGCATTGGCGAGTTCGCGTCTATCAGGCATTGTCAGTCCTTAGCATGTAGTTGAATGGGGTATGTAGTTTTGCAACAGTTTCACTCTCGCACGCCGCAGTATAAACCAGCACAAGTCACTTGATTAGCGCTTTTCAGCCAATACCTTAGTGAAGATGTCATGGAACCCAGTACTGCATTACCAATCTGAACTACTGTAATTAAAGAAAAAGTCGATAATTGATGTACAAAATACCCCCAGTTGAGTAAAATAGGGGGTTAGCTTTTACACGCCGCCAACCAAGAGTGAATCTCGCCCTATGGCAATGGAAAAAAGTCTCAAAGAGTTGATCGCGAAGGGTAAGGAGCAAGGCTACCTGACCTACGCTGAAGTAAATGATCACCTGCCCGACGGTATTGTCGACCCGGAGCAGGTAGAAGAGATCATTGCCATGATTGGCGATATGGGCATCAAAGTGGGCGAAATTGCCCCAGAAGCCGACTCCTTAAGCATCTCAGACACCACCAGCAGCACCGATGACGACGCAGCCGACGAAGCGGCAGCGGTGCTGGCCTCTGTTGATGGTGAATTCGGCAGAACCACCGACCCCGTGCGTATGTACATGCGCGAGATGGGCACCGTGGAGCTGCTGACCCGCGAAGGCGAAATTGAAATCGCCAAACGCATCGAAGACGGTTTATATCAAGTGCTAAAAGCACTGGGCACCTACCCCGAATCCATTAACCTGCTTCTTGAGCGTTATCAAGCGGTCACCGAAGAGCAAATGCGCTTGTCTGACGTTATCGTTAATTTCAGAGAAACCTCTGACGAAATTCGCGTGGCCAACCCGCCACCGAGTGCCGATGCCAAAGACAAAAAAGACGAAGACGAAGTGGTCGATACCGGCCCCGACCTAGAAGAAGTCAAACGCCGCATCATGGCTTTGCAAAAAGAATACGGCAAAGCGCTAAAAGCGATTGATGCTGCCGGTGGCATTCAAGATAAAAAGGCCAAAGCGGCCATGGAAAAAGTTTCCGAGATTTTTCTTGAATTCAAATACGCGCCTGCCTTTGTTGCCACACTGGTTGCCGGCCTGCGCGGACAAGTTGATCGCATTCGCTCGCTTGAACGACAGATTCGCGACATCTGCGTGAAGAACTGCAAGATGCCACGCACCACCTTTATTCAAAGCTTCCCGGGTCGCGAAACCGATGACACGTGGCTGCCAGAAATGCTGAAGGCCGAAAAGCCTTACGTTGACGCATTAAAAGAGCGCCAGCCAGAAATCGAAATGATGCAAACCCGCATAGAGCAAATCAGCGTTAGCTCCATGTTGGCGATTCATGAAATTAAAGAGATCAACCGCAAGATGTCTATCGGTGAAGCCAAAGCACGCCGAGCCAAAAAGGAAATGGTGGAAGCCAACTTACGTTTGGTTATCTCTATTGCTAAAAAGTACACCAACCGTGGTTTGCAATTTCTTGATCTTATTCAGGAAGGCAACATTGGTTTGATGAAAGCGGTCGATAAATTTGAATACCGTCGTGGTTATAAGTTTTCAACTTACGCCACCTGGTGGATAAGACAGGCCATTACCCGCTCTATTGCTGATCAGGCGCGCACCATTCGTATTCCGGTGCACATGATTGAAACGATTAACAAGCTCAATCGTATTTCACGCCAAATGCTGCAACAGATGGGACGCGAAGCCACACCAGAAGAGCTGGCAGAAAAAATGGAAATGCCAGAAGACAAAATTCGCAAGGTCCTAAAGATTGCCAAAGAGCCCATCTCTATGGAAACCCCCATCGGTGACGACGAAGATTCGCACCTGGGTGACTTTATAGAAGACCAGAACATTTTGTCGCCGGTTGAAACCGCCACAGGCTTAGGTCTGGGTGAAACCACCCACGAAGTGCTGGCCAGCTTAACGCCACGCGAAGCTAAGGTTTTACGCATGCGTTTTGGTATTGACATGAATACCGACCACACGCTGGAAGAAGTTGGCAAGCAATTTGATGTAACACGCGAGCGTATTCGTCAAATTGAAGCTAAAGCACTGAGAAAACTTCGACACCCAACCAGGTCGGAGCAGTTGAGAAGTTTTCTTGATAGCGGACAAGAACAGTAGTAATACGTTATTGTTGTAGTCAGTTTGTAGTAATGATGGGTGGTTGCCAGCCGGTGCGCTGGCAATCACTTCATTAACCTCCTCACCCGCTTTTGCTCATCATGAACCGAAGGCAACTCAAAACCGATTTTTCAACTTTCCTGAATAAAACCTCGTTTGAGGATGGCGTACTGACCATTACTGGAAAAAAGTGGGTGACATCTGCCCTGCTTTTTCTTTTTCTGATGGGATGCCTGTGGTGCGTTACCCTGGATATGCCCTCGATTATTAAGGTGGGCGTTGTATTATCAGCCTTGGTTCTGGGCTACGGGTTATTGGATGTTTTGTTTTCAAAGAACACGTTTACTTTCGACGTTCGCCAGCAGCACATTAAACTGCATAGAAAATCGCTGAGGAACAATGTGGTTTATGACGGGCCTGCAAAAGATTATTTGACGGTGACTAAAAAGACTGAGTCTAGTTCGGATGGGGGTGTGCCGTCCTACTTCGTCATATTGGTGTTTGACAATAACGACTTCAAGATTCCTTATCAGTTAATTCGGTTCAGTATGACCGAAGCTAATGCTGATGAGAAAGTGCATGAATGGCGGGGGAAACTTGGGCTTGGGTAAGGCGCCCACATCCGGCCGCTTGGGCCAGCACCTGACGGCTGGTATACGATGGGGAGTATCAACAGCACGGCACCCTATTTGTGAAAAATCGCCCTAGTTGAATGGCCGGAAGTTGGTCAAGAGCTGCCCCACGATCAAGTATTTAGCGATGATTTGTTCGGCCTGTTAGGGTAAAATACGACGCTTGTGGGCCTGTAGCTCAGTTGGTCAGAGCAGGGGACTCATCTTAAATGGTGCGTCTATGTTGAAAGACATAGAATGAACGGGATGAATTCAGGGAAACCGTAGTGGTGTGTGCAGCAACAGGTTGCAAACGCTACCGGCAATCCTGAGCCAAGCCGGAGGTACACCTTCGGAAGGTGCAGAGACTACCTGAGAACTTAAGTGTTCTTAATAACAGGCTAGAGCGTCCCGCACCCTACTCGCTTACGGTTTGAGTTTCTAAAACCAACCTTAGCGACGGGTGATGAGATAGTCCGCTCCGTTCGGAAACGATCGGGACAAAGTGAATCCCTTGGTCGCAGGTTCAAGTCCTGCCGGGCCCACCACTTCTTTGTCTACATATGTAGTAGTAGGAGCATAAGGCTCTACCCACTTAACGGGGGATGGGCACTCATTAAACACGATTGATAATACCATCCCACTCACAATGGGCCATGACTCCCAGTCAGTAATTCTCAAAGTTCCTGAAC
>CALHOI010000024.1 GCA_938035525.1 uncultured Granulosicoccaceae bacterium | reverse complement strand
GCAATTTTCATGTTGTCGCGATTGATCTGCCGGGCTTTGGCGCATCCGAAGGTGATCGACACGACATGTCTCCACAGGCACAAGGAGTGTTGCTTAATGCGATCTTTGAAGAACTCGACTTAACTGACATTCATCTTGTTGGGCCCGATGTTGGTATGGGCGCAGCGCTTTGCTATGCCATTCATCACAACCATAGATTATCAAGCATGATGGTAGGTTGCGGGCCCGGTACGCCAGGCCCATTCAAACTTGCATTTATGATCAGCATGCTAGGAAGATTTGCCCTGTTGCGAAAGATGACATCGCTATTGGGTGCAGGACCGCTTATTGCCTTCACAGGCAAACTCGGAGCTATTCGCCATACATCGAACCCGGTACAAATAGATGATTACAAACGCGCATATTCTGGACGCGCGGGCGAAGTGTTGTACTGGTTTGAAGACATTCGAGAAAAAGCTGCGAACATTGCTGCACGCGTAAATGAAATAGAGGTTCCAACACTGGTATTCTGGGGTGAAATTGAAGTTATGTTTGATGTGAGCAATGCTAAACATCTTGATGATGCACTGCCCAAAAGTAAGCTACAGATACTGCCAGAAGCTGGCCACCTGGCGTGGTCAGATCAGCCAGAGATGTTTGCGTCGATGGTTATGGACTGGGTGTATTCAGATCACAAGACGATTTAGCCTGCCGGTCGAATATCCATGGCCGCGCGTGTCTACTATGATCACCCGCCCCAAAAAAAGAGCGGTGTTCGCAATGATTATGGATAAAGACAAGCTAATCTCACACTCTTGTCTAACAAACGCCACGCGCGACTGGCTGATGGCAGGCTTGCACCCCTACTTTCGAATGTGAAAGTACAACGGAACTCAACACTAGCCAGGTCTTATATGCTCATGAATCTCATAAAATTAACCCCGCTAATTATCAGTGTGTTGGTTGCCAGCTGCAGCGCATCCAATAACAGCTCGCCCAACGAAAGCACGCCAGAGAACGCAGCTAACGAATCGCAACCTGTCTTAGATCTCGACAGTCTAACAACCTCGTTTGTAGGCTCCAGTCCGGGTGGCGTGGATGTGCTGACGCATCGCAATGGCGTGCTCGAGCGATCAAGCGCGGGAGTCGCCTCCGGTGCTGGTGAAGCGCTGGAACCTGGCCGACTATTTCGCGTTGGCAGCATATCCAAAACATTTATAGCAGTAATGGTTCTCCAGCTTGTCGATGAAAATGTTGTTAATTTAGACGCAACATTAGTCAACTACCTGCCAAACACCGCTGTTGGTGCTGACGTCACCGTTCGACAATTGCTTTCCCATACCAGCGGCGTCCCTAACTACACAGAGCAACCTGCATTTTTTGAAGACGTGTTTGCCGACCCGAATCGAACCGTATCACCTGACGAAGTGCTTTCGTATGTGGTTGACATACCCGCAAATGCCGCTGGTGAGTTTGCCTATTCAAACACCAATTACATCTTGTTGGGGCAGCTCATTGAACAGCTAGACGGTGTTGGGCTAAATGCTTCGCTAAAAGCACGCATAACCGATCCCCTGGGGCTGGAAAACACCTTATTCGATGACGGCACGGATAATATAGCCTTACCCGATAGCCTGGTGGGAGCTTGGTCAAACGCAGCCGGCTTTGATGGCGACCCAACCGTTGTTTACAAATCCATTGCGTCTAGCGCTTGGGCTGCAGGGTCACTTATTTCCACCACCGACGATCTATACACCTTTATCAATGCTTTGGTGACGGGACAATTAATGTCTAACGACTCATTTATGCAAATGAGTAACACCGGAGAAAACGACTACGGTTTGGGATTGTTCCTTATCAGCTTACCATCGGGTAAAAGCTTTCTTGGGCACACAGGTTCCATCCCTGGCTATGTATCAATAATGACTATCAACCCCGATGATGGCTCAACACTGGTTGTGCTCAGCAACAACGAGACATTTGATATTGGTCTGCTGTCGCAGTTAATTTTGAATCAGTGGTAGCTGGCCTGTTACTCCATCTTTAACTAACACAGCAGTAGTTCTACCTATTACGGCAGGCACGAGACCCAGTCGACGCATTGTCATAATTCATCATATATTAAACTCTATTTAACCCTATTGCCTGTCTAGAATTGCCCCCTTCGATTTTCAGGCAGGGGTGATGACATTGATTTCTCACAGGCTGGGTTTATGGGTGTTCGGTTTTTCCGTGTTTGTTGTATGGGGTCACTGGAACTTCTTTTCTATCGGCGTATTTGCACTGGGATTCAATTTCAGCCTGTTCTGGCTTGGGTTCGCCGTTATTGTGTACTTGGTTGATAACACCTACCAAATAAAGAAAGATTGGGCATGGCTTTGCCCAGTATCTTTAATCGCGTTGAGTTACAGCTTGTATGAGAACCCCTGGTTGAAACTGATTAGCCTGTTTCTTTTGCCAATAATCATTGCCGTTTTTTGCGCATACAGTCATTTTAATAACCACAACCACTTGTTCTGGAATCGACGTTTTCTATATGCAATAGCAAAGCGCTTTGTTAAACCATTGGGCACTTCCTTTAAAATACTGGGTGAAACTGTGGCTAGTTTTTCCACTATTGGCAATGATGCTAAGGCTGGCACTTTAATACGTATTTTGATCGGCTTGGCCATCCTTACTCCGTTAAGTCTATTCGTTATTCTATTGCTCTCTTCGGCCGATGCCAAATTCAGTGATTTGGTATTAACTCACTTGCGTTTTGCTTTAGACATGGTCAGTTGGCTTACGCTTTGGAAGGTTTTCTTGTCGTTTGTATTGACACTGGCGCTGTTATCAATCGCCATCGCCTGGCGCGAATCAATTGAATACAGCCCAACGTCAGTGACACAGCCAATTGATGGGCTGGTGGCAGGCATTGTACTCAGTGGCTTATTAATTATCTACTTTGCGTTCCTGGCGTTGCAGATAGATCACTTACTAATAGATCAATTACCCGCTAACTACCGGAAAGCCGAGCTAATGGTAAAGTCAGGGTTCTGGCAATTGTTTATTCTTGCTGTTCTTAACACCGGATTATTTTTTATCGTTTATAAAAAAACGGGTATCGTGGCGCAATGGATACTGCGCGTATTTATTTTGGCATCCAGCTTGTTAATGCTCTCGGCTGCATGGAAGGTAGGCTTGTACAGCTATACGTTCGGTTTAAGCTACGAAAAATTCTTCGCTTGCTACACCGCTGTATTCGCTTTAGGCGTATTGCTGTACCTTGTTGTTGCCAGCTTTTCCTTTGATCGCAAAAATGCAGTTAAAGCCATTGCATTTGCAGCTTTATGGGGGTACAGCCTGGCAACGGTTAGCCCGGTAGAAAGAGTTATTTTTAATACTAATCTGTTTTTATCGCAGCAAGACAATACGCGAATCTCTCTAGACCAACTAACCCAACTCTCTCTCGATATACTGCCAGATGTGGCGGTAGCTTACGATTCGACATTAGCTACCGACGCACACTCAGCCTCTCAATGGCAACGCTGGCGGTCCAGGCAAAAGCTCGGTTTTTGTGATCGAGCCTGGTATGAATTAAATCTGTCGGCGGCTGCCGGTTGTCGCTAAGGACTCGCTATTAAAAACACCCAGCCTAATACATAATGGCAGATATGAATAACGGTACCGACAAACTCAAAAACACCATCATCGAAACTTTTGGCACTCCGTGTGCCGTGATTGACATGGATGTGGTTGAAAAAAATATTGCCAAAGCACAATCGCTGTGTTGTGCAGCTGGCTTGGCAAACCGCCCACACATAAAAACGCACAAGTCTCCCCTTTTGGCGCAGCTGCAAATAGGCGCAGGTGCGAAAGGCATCACCTGCCAGAAACTAGGCGAAGCAGAGGTCATGGCCGATGCCGGTATCACCGATATATTAATCGCCACCAATTTATTGGGGGCTGCGCGATCAGGTCGACTGGCAGAATTACAAAAGCGGCTACCCTTAAAAGTCTGTGCGGATAATCCGGTATCCATTGCAGCTTATTCAGCCGCTGCGGCCAGCGCCAATCGCCCATTAGATGTAGTGATTGAGTGCGATACCGGACAACTACGCGCAGGCGTTGAAACACCCACACAGGCACTTGAGCTGGCAAAATTAATCCAGGCGGACCCACAGCTTAACTTCGCTGGCTTACTGTTTTACCCCGCTCTGGATAGCTGGCCGCAAACCCAGGCATTTTATGATGAATTAAAAATTAAGTTAGCGCAGCTTGGTTTAACCGCCACTATTGTATCCACAGGTGGCACACCCAATTTCATTAACATCGGTAAACTCAGCGGCGCCACAGAGCACCGTGCCGGCACTTGCATATTCAATGATCGAATGATGATACAAGCCGGTTTTGCAGCACTGGAAGATTGCGCTTATCAGGTTTACACCAGCGTGGTCAGTCGCAGCGGTGCTGAACGCGGCATTGTGGATGCTGGCTCCAAGACACTCACATCAGACACCGGTGGTTTAGCTGACTTTGGTTACATTATTGAGCACCCAAACGCCCGCTTACATAAGTTTGCTGAAGAACACGGTTTTCTCGATTTGTCTGCTTGTAACGACAAACCACATGTTGGCGACATTGTTCGCATCATTCCTAACCATGTTTGCGTGTCAGTGAATATGTTTGATCAGTTAGTCGCTGTGCGCGGCGGCGAGGTTGAGCAAGTCATTCCGGTGACCGCTCGCGGGAAGCTGGTTTAGTCTTTACAACCACCACGCATGTTAATGACTTATTAAAAAAGGATGCTCAACGCCTATTGCATCACCCACAGTAGCCAGACAATACAGTACCCGGCTGGTTGCACATTAATAGTGAGTGGTACAGAATGATTGGTTTAAACTGACCTAAAAGAGCTATCTGCAAATGACCAAACTCGCCATACAAGCACCACCGGTTGTGACACTGCCCATTGCGAGTTCGGAAGAAATGTTCCCAGTACGCCGGGTTTACTGCATTGGCCGTAACTACGCAGCACACGCCTTAGAAATGGGTCACGACCCCGATCGGGAACCGCCTTTTTTCTTTCAGAAAAATCCCAACAACTTAGACACCACCGGAGAATTCCCATACCCACCTAAAACATCCGATGTGCACTATGAAATTGAAATGGCCGTAGCGCTTAAAACGGGTGGACATAACATTGCTGTAGCCGATGCACTTAATCACGTGTTTGGTTACGCGCTGTCGCTGGATATGACCCGGCGCGATTTACAAGGTGAACAAAAAAAGGCTGGAAGACCTTGGGAAATTGGAAAAGCATTCGAACGCTCAGCACCCATAGGCCCCATCCACACCGTTGAATCTGTTGGGCATCTTGACAGCGGAAGAGTGGAACTCAAAGTCAATGACGAGGTTAAACAGGAAGGCGACTTAAATCAGATGATTTGGAAAGTACCGGAAATGATCTCTTACCTGTCTGACTATTTTGAAATGGCGGCAGGCGATGTCATATTATCCGGCACGCCATCTGGCGTAGGCCCCATTGTTAAGGGTGATGTTATGCAAGTTAGCGTTGAAGGTTTGGGTAGCATGCGCATACCGGTGGTTTGACGTCTAACGTTGAATCATCTGCATCAAATATCGCAGGTATACCATCGTTGTCGGTCGAATCCGTCAGCACAGTCCATCGAAGTCAGTGTCAATTAGACTAACGTCTACATGTGGGTCGCCATACTCATCCAAACCACCGTTAGAGTGTTTCACAAACTTATGTTCTTATGACAATGCGAAGCAACAGGTCAGTAGTTCATCCGTCACCAATGGATTGACTTCAGCTCGCTTCGCTTCGAGGTGACGCGCATCCATAAGACCATATAAATGACAGCGACTGGCAGGCGTAAAGTGGGGTTACAGTGAAAATCATCATTAGTGTCCTTTTGTTGTGGTTTGTATCTCTAGGACGACAGCCAATGCGGTTTTTCTACATCGAGCGAAAAGTAATTTGATTATTTTTTCTTTAACAGGCTTGGCAACACTCGATAGCCCGGTATGCCACTGATTTAATTGAGTAAAACCTCCCATCCCAAGCAATTCCAATTTGCAACTCAACCATTTAAAATAGGTTCAGGGCATCAAAAAAGGTCTTTTGTTATGGACATCGTGAAGGGATATAAATTTTTTTCAGCTGATGAGTGCGAAAAAATGCGCGCCTATTGCGATAAGAAAGAACGCAAACTCGAATCGCTACTCAACAAACAGGCCAGCGAGCCAGCCACTGAAGGCAAGGCTAAAATTCCACTGACTCAATCGCACCACTATCTTTATAATTTCTTTGCTGAAAATAAAAAGTATCAACCACGACTTATTAAATGCGTAATGGAGTTGGTGCCGCATTTAGAGTTTCCCATTGCGGTTCAATCCTGGGTTAATATTTACCGCAACGGCGAAGGTATTAAATGGCATACCCACGGCGGGAAAAACGGCTACTCATACTCTGCCAATATATTTCTTGGCGGTCACACTACACCTGGTATTTACTACTCGGTTGATCCGGAAAACACATTTAACGTCGCCAATGAATTAGGCTCTATGCATTTGTTTCCGCACAGCCTTAACCACATGGTGCCAGCCAGCGAAAATAAGGCCAAGCGATATACGGTTGGTATTACCATTCATGGCTATCAAGCACTGGATAAGTCCTTAGTGCAAGGCGTGGCTGTTAATAACGAATTTCAGGAAACTATTTTTCTTAATGAGCCCCGTTAGGCTGTTGCAATAACTGCTCAAGTTGGCCACTGGCATCCAGCGCCATCAAGTCTTCGTCGCCGCCAATGGGAACGTCATTAATCAATATCTGCGGTACTTTTTTACGACCGCAGCGGCGCAGCATCTCGGGGCGCTCCAGTGGCATAAGGTCAATAAGGTACTCGGTGTAGTCGATTTGCTTTGAGTCCAGTAGCTCACGCGCTGCCAGGCAATGACGACAAAAGCTTGTACCGTAAATTTCGACTTTTGCACTCATGTTTTACGAAGCATGTTTAAACCAATTAACAATACTCACCCCAGGTCATCAAGGGCCGAACTGGAGATCAGCGTACTAAAAAATGATGCATAGCTAAGTACCGCACCTTGCTGGACACCAAGGCTATGGAATGCATCTACAACATGGTTGAGTTTGTCTCGGTCATTGGGCGCTGCTGCAAGCTCTCGTAAGGTGGCCAGCAGAGCTTCAATACTGGTAGGATCCATGTTGGTTTCGAGCATGCGTATTGTTGTATCGACCTGCTCTTTTGTGATCGCTGTTTTTCGATTATCCCCGCTAAGCTTACCGAACTCCTCTTCCTTTATGCGCTGCTTTATAGCACTAACAAATTTGGCGAAGGTATCAGCATCGGGCAGATCAACAAATAACTTGATTAAGGCTTCGCGATTAACCTCGCTCAGAAAATACATCATTGGTCCGTCGACGACTGGCTCTGGCGACAGCACAGAAAACACGACTGAAAGCGATTCATCGCCATACGGACTTGAGATGCGATACTCAATAGCATCGCCGATCAGTTCGAACTCACGTGTGCCGAGATCGGGGTGTATCTGGGAAATTTTGGTGTTCATATAATCAAACAGGATGGGTGTGTAGTAGTTCAAGGCTACGTTGCCAGCGTGGACCCAATGCTACCACTTCGAGTACCCACAGGCACTAAAAGTCGGCCACATATTCCGATGAGTTAAGCCCAGTGAGGGCTATTTTTGACGCTACAATAATCAGATAAAAACAGTAAAGGAAATTTCCGTAGACAACTCATGGAAATCGAGGCTGAAAAATACAGAGACTGCGCTACTAAAAGCTAAAAGAAATCAACACCAAATACCCGGATTGAGACACTTCCTTGAACCGAAGTGCATCCTCGCCTTCAGGCAACACCGCGTTTGCAGTTATTCCATCACCCAGAACTTGCACATTGGGGTCAACAACATAGCCGATACCAATATTCCAACTGCTGTCCGGGTCAGAAGCTTCGCCATTGCGCTTAAAACCAAGCATAAGACCAAATCCAATTGCCTCTATTATTTCTTTAGAGCCTGGCTGTACAGACACAAACGGACCCCAACCCCAACTTCCAGCCTTCACACCAAAAGGCGAGCCATCGGTGCTCAATCCAAAATCAAATCCAGGGGTGAAAAAATAATGTGATTCCAGCATGATTCTCGCTAACGCGTCGTTTTCATTGGTAATTCTGACCACACCATTAACGAGCTCCGCCGATTCAACCCTTTGTCGAGTTCCGCTGTCTACTGTTAAAGACAATCCAACCCCAAACCGTAATCCAGCAAATTCCCTTGAGCCATCTTGCTTGTTATTAGTACCGTTAGTTTTAATAGCAACAGAAGAATCCGGATTCTCAGCACTCGATTGAGATACGTTATTCCTAAGCTCAGCGGTTGTCTTACTTGCATCGTTGTTTGGATTAGCTATTTGAGGCGTTTCATTTTTAGAATCTGCAGATTCTGAGGCAGGTGTATTAGCCTGTACAAAACTGGATGCTATTATCAAACAGGCAAGTGATAAAAATCCAATATAATTCACATTACGGCCCCCAAATATTTTCAGACGTAAGCTCATACACACCGCCATAGCATTTAAGCAGCTATTCAAGCAAAACCAATCAGAAAACAAAATACTGCATTTGAGGGATACGCAGAAGACAACCTTAACGATAATCCAACATGCACCTTACAAATCACGCAACTAATCTTCTACATCAACACGCATCCTTTTCTTATCCAAATCCCATATTTCTGTTAAGTGAGATTGATTTAGCGAGCCATTATCAATTAAACGCCGCTCATAGCGATGCCTCGTAGCAACCGCATTGGCAACGCTGGTGCCATTCATTGCCACCGCAGACCCCGAGCGCGAGCCAGAGCCAATCACGCCAGGGCAAGTCAGCGAGTCTTCTGCTATAGCATGAATGAATCGGTCAACGCGCTCGTCATCAGCTGTCTCTGTTTTGTATCCGCTGTAATCAACTGTTGCTCGCCCACTGTACCGGTAAGCGCCGACGGTCGTAACATGCTCACCAGTGGCAATACCATTGAGCGTATCGCTATGACTTACATATCCTTGTTGCTGTTGGTCGTGAGAAGCCAGGTAGCCCATTTCATCGGTACTGACATAATTAGGATCTGCAAAGTATGACTGTCTACCCCTGACAGGAGCTCCACTACTTGAGTCATCTCGTTGAATCCAGGCTGAAACGTCGCTCGGAGTATTGCCTGTATTGTGTATCACCACTTCCCAAACACCCGCTGGCGCATGCGCTGTTGACGAACCAAGGCTTGTAGGCGCAACCGCTACTAAGGCCATGGCTTTATCACCAGTGGCGTTTTTATCTTTTTCTAAAGATAAACAAGTGCACACAACGGTTTGCGTTCGACTGTCTTTTAAAACATGGCAGAAACCAGAGCTCACAAGAAATTCGGTTTCGTTAATGTTGGCTACACTTGACTCAACCGGGGGAATAATTTCAATAGACAAGTCTTGTTGATTCACTGCATCGTCAAACCAAAGCTCCAGGAAACTCGGCGTTGTATCGTCGGGCAAAATTTTCCAATGAAATTTTGCCGGGTTATCCTTTGTAATCTGCGTTTTTGCATAGCATTGAGCTTGGCGTTGATTACCTGCCGCTATGTGTACAGACACGCTTTTCAAATTGGGAAGTTCTGGCGCACTTTCAATCAGGAAATCGATTCCTCTTTCCAGAACAGAAGAACCATCATGCGGGCCAGCCAAGTTACCAAAACTTAAATTAACAACCAAATCCCTCTCTACGGGCTCGGGACGCATGGGCCGATTAAGCGCTGATACCTGATTAGCAGCCAGAATTAAAAATTGCAGCGCCTGATACGCGCTTATTTTTAGCCAATTTCCAGATGTATCGGAGAACTTTCTATCTGGTTGCGGAAGTTGAACGGCCACAATTTCCTTATCATGATGCATGGGCACTGTGTCTGGACTTTCACCGGCCGCTATATCTAGCAAATGCGTGCCATGCGACACCGTGCGGGTTAATCCGAGTGTGTTCTCCCGAGTATAAATTCGCTCTTCCATGGTTGGATAGGTTGCATCACCGGTATAACACTCCTGTATCAGCTCATCAATTTTGCTTTTCAGGAATAACCTTCCATGCTCTGAACTCTCCTTCTCAGCATCACTAAGGTCGGCGGTAGTCGGATCATTGGGAACGCTATTCTGATCCCAAAGAAATTGTATGCGTGTACCCTGGCCTTGATCTTGAAATCGTTGATTAAGGTAAGCCACGCCGTCATCTATAATCCCGACGATGGGTCTGAGTTCAGGCAAGAAGTGCTCTACACTTATTTCATCTGTGCCTGAATCCGGATCCATTGAATAAGCCATGAACTCCGCTGCACCCCGATTCAACTCCCTTTCGTCAAATGCACTTTTAGCCGCTAAACCTAACTCGAAGCGCTCTATCAAAACGGCCAGTTCGCTAGATCGAAGCAAAGCGAAAAACTGACTCTCAGGCATCTTTGCAGTCAGGTACTTTGTTTTTGGCAGCAAACGATGAAACGGTAATGCATCTGCACCAGCAAGCAGCCGTTCCAGCGTATCCAGGTCGGCTGGGTTTGCACTCGAATACACCTCTTTTAATTCGATAATTAACGGTAATAGTTTTTCGTTGTTCTTATATTCAACTTCTAGATATTTAAAGTCAGTGGTGTATGCCCAAACCAGATAGGGATCAACGCGTACGCCGTTCCAGTTAGCCAATGCATCTTGCAAGTCAAAATCGTTGCTGTTTTTATAATCGATCCACTCAAACATGCTTTTCCCCGTTTATAGAATTAATTTGAGTTCTTCTACGGCTTTGTTCGTCAGCCATGACAAGCCCATTGTTTCCGGCGCAGTAAATTCCTGCTCTTCAACATCAACATAAGGCGCTCGCTGTCCACCTGGGTCATGAATATCTTCTGACGGATTAAAATCTTCTTTCGCATCAAGTTCGCTTATCGCTAAACCATTAAGGCTTCGCTTCCTTTTCATCGTTCCCGCGACACCATCGACACTCACACCACACGCGAACACATACTCGGCCAGCGTGGTCCCAAGCACCCGTCCAGCCAGGCTGTCTATCGGATAGTGAACACCTGCCACTGTTCTGTTTATTGCGATACGCGCTGCCTGGGCATTCAGCTGTCTTGTCAGTTCTTCGCGGTACGATGCGTTTTCCTCTTCTGGCAGTACTTTTTCCATAATCAAACTGCACAGGCGTGCCGCAAGAAAAGCCTCTGTAGCGTGTCCGCTGGGAAACGAGCCATGCATAGGCGTAACAATCATGGGTTGAATTTGAGAAGAAAATCGATGTGGCCGGGGCACACCCAGAACGAACTTAAAACGCATTTCAACCATCACCGCGAAGCGCCAGGCTGCATGCATTAACTCAACAAAATGGGGTGCCGCACTCACGTGAACCGGAAACACAGAAAAAAGAAACTCTCCAAACGAGCCAGCTTGAGACAAAATTTCAGCGCCACGATCAGGACGTAAATCTGAATACAGTTCGATCAGTCTGGTTTGTTCGTGATAAATCGATTTATCTGTTGGTGCCGATATTCTCACCAATTCAATTTGACCGTGCTCATCACTGCCAACTCGGGTACCGTTAGAGTGCAAAGCAATACTGCTGTCTGCGATATCAAAACTCACCAATGAGTTCAGCTCGCCATCAATCACAATAGCGCGTAGCTCTGGATTCAAGAAAGCAAAATTATCGGGTGTGTTAAACGCAGGTGATAAATCGGCCAAAGCATCTGCTTTATATGGCCCAACAATGCCGTCTCGATGAACTATCAGTGCTGTCGAACCCAGTGGTGAGCCACCAATCCCTGCAATACCAGCAATACCGGCTATTCCCGCGATTCCGGCGATTCCTGCTGCGCCACTAATACCCGCCGTGCCACTAATACCAGCGATTCCGGCAATTCCCGCAATTCCGGCGCTACCGCTAAACAAACCCATTATGTTCCCCTTAAGTTATGCCCTGCTATACCAATCCCGAACGCATGGCAATCTGAGTCGCCTCGGCAATCGTGGATATGGATAACTTGGTGTAGATGTTGGAAATATGAGAACAGGCAGTATTGTAGGTCACACCTAGTGAAGCACTGATCTCGTTTCTTGAATAGCCGTTCGCGATAAGCACCAGAACCTCACACTCACGTTTGCTGAGCCGGTGGATCACGTCGTCTATATTGGTGCTCAATGTCTTTGACTGTTCGGCTGGTTTCGCCGCCGTTCGTCTGGCCAGTTCCTGCCGTACAATGTCAATAACAAATTGCCGCAAAAATTCGGGTACAACCTCGTTTGAGGCCGTAAATTGCGCTGTTTTCATAGCCATCTTCCCTTTTACTTCTCAGGGCTAAAAATAGCCGAAAACCTTGCAATGAAAGAAGTATCGTACGGTATGGCGAATGTCGCACCGCAACTATCTCATTGTTTTCGCTAATTTTTATTGACTTGTATTAGTACATAAAGGTTAAACTGTGTTGGACGGAACTGAATGGAAGCGCCATCCCATTAACTCGATTCATATTGGAAGCAGTACTCGATGGAAAGCGAACTCGATAAGCGGGCGATCAATCAAGAACTAGAAAACATTATTGCCAGCGAGCAGTTTGTCAATGCAACCCGGTTAACGAAATTTTTGCGGTACGTTGTTAAAGAAACTCTGGCAGGCAATGCGCCCAGACTAAAGGCCTATCGTATCGCGGTAGAGGCATTCGGTCGCGATGATTTTGATTCCCAAGATCCCTACATACGTAATGTTGCGAAAGATACTCGCCGGGCCCTGAGCGCATATTACGAAAGCCATCCGACCACAAGTACCGGAATTCAAATTCAAATCCCAAAGGGAAAGTACATATCCCACTTTGAACAAATAGCACCTACATCTGTTCAACAGCCAACCTCAACACTTCTTGCCAACACCTTCAGTGAGCAAAGTTTCAAACCGGCGATCGCAGTTATTCCGCTAAAAGCTATTCGCTGCGAGGAAAACAATCGATTTATTGGGGAGATTTTTGCTGATGATCTAATCAACAAAATTTCTGGTCATGAAGATTTCAACGTCATTTCAAGATTATCCACTACCGCGTTCGCTAGTCACGCGTTTGGGATGAATGAGGTTAAGCAACAGCTTCATGCAGACTATCTAATAAGTGGTACATACTCACTGGCAAACGAGCGTGTCAAAATTTTTGTGGAGCTGGCGGACACAAAAACAGGCTTTGTCGTTTATTCCGAACAAATACACATGACGATACAAAACCTGCTTAATGCTAACGAGCAATTTGTGGTGAAAATTGTCAAAAACCTATCCAGCTCTATCACCCGAAATGAAATCGAAAAAGTAATGCAGCACAACCCATTGTCCTTGGAAAACTACACATTACTCATTTCAGCTATTCATATGCTTCATCGCATAACCAATTCAGATTTTAAAAAGGCAAAAGAGCTACTGGATGTATTGATAAGTAGAAATACAGGCTCGCCCCTGCCACACGCATGGGCAGCAAAGTGGCATGTTTTAAACCACGTTCAGGGCAACGTGAAAGACATCAACTACTTACGAACCACTGCCTCTGATTGCGCCAAACAAGCACTTGAATTGGACTCAAGATGTGCCATGGCGCTAACCATTGATGGCCTTGTGCACACGAATATTTTACGGCAATTTGACGTCGCAGAAATGCGATACAACGATGCCATTCACAGTAACCCCAGCGACTGCCTGGCCCGAGCATTGAAAGGCACGTTACATGCGTTCAAAGGTGAAGGCAATGAGGCACTTACCAACACTGAATTAGCATTGCGTTTATCCCCGTTAGACCCAATGAAGTATTTCTTTTTATCGCTCGCGTCTACCGCCGCTCTATCAGCAGAGCGTTACAACAAAGCACTGGACTACGCACAACAGTCGTTAAAGCTAAACCCTTACCATGCTTCTACTCTAAGGGCGGCCGCTGTGGCCAATGTCAACCTGGATGACCAGCAAGCGGCCGAAGCTTGCGTGTCCAATTTACTCAAATTAGACCCAGAGTTTACAGTTGAGCGTTTCCTCTCCGAATCACCCAGCGCTGATTATAAAATTGGTCAGCAATGGGCCCGCTCACTGAGAAAGGCCGGCGTACCTCAGTAAAAAAAGATTGAGGACTATGCAGACACATAAAAAAGACTACCGTTAATAACGACGGGCTCTTCTGGTGTCATCATTGATGCATCGCTGTAAATAAATGTGGGTCTATAGAAGACTTCATCTGAGACAGTTTGATCGAGTAACACAGCTTCAATTGGATAGTTTACTACCACTTCAGCGGATAAATTATCTGCATTCAACTCAACGGTGTCCGAACCGTCAATATTGACTAATATAGCAACTATCGTTTTTACATCGTCAGAATCAGACGCACTAAACATGCTGGCTAGCGCTTTTGCTTCAATTGTTCGCGTGTACTGCGACATGCTTCTATCGAGTATCAAATCAAGCATCGTGTCTCTGTCGGGCTGGTTTCTTACGTTGGCAAGGCTGATTTTTACCTCATCGATTTGCACCTGATTAGACTCATCAGGCGGAAACTGTACTTCCACAGTTAGCGAATCGGCGGCAGCTAAAGGTGACTGATCGAACAACACATTGTCGGCCACCCCACTAACAATGTCGGTATTGCGTACTGCATAAAAACCGATATCATCCAGATGCACCGGCAAAGGGCTAATATTAGTTAACGTTATGTAGAATCCCGATGAACCTATTGACTCAATTTCATATCTAAAATATTCGCCAGCCAGATCAGCCAAATGAGCGCGAAACGGTATTATTTCGGTTGGATAATCTGGCACATCTACCTCAACATTACCCATGAACTGAGTCGCGATAGTCTGCGACAAGGCATCGAACATATTATTGAACTGCGGAAGCTTCATTTGCAATGAATCCAAATACCCGTCCAGCAATATCATTCCCGCATTGTCTCTGAAATCTTCTTCTCGCTCAATTCCAGGAAAATCAGCAAAGAAGCGAACATCACTGGTTATAAAAGGCTGAAATTCAATTTCTCGTGAGGGCTCAAAATTGAGATTGAGGGCCATTCGTGCTGCAGCAAGGCGTAAGTTATCGACATAGGGTCCAACAATATAGTCCATCTCAACATCCGAATTTTCTACATTATCGTCATCAGCAGTGACTCTAATGGTTAGCAGCGGTCCGCGTGGAAAGTCATTGCTTCTAAGCACCTTAAACGAATCTGGAAAGTAGTAAACTATATTGGGATTGGATGTATCCTGAAAATATGTGTGGTGTCGATTGTTCCATGCAACGCGATGCCGATCAATGCCACCCACTCCCCGCACTGGCGTAAAACTATCAAAAATGTATGGATGAAGGTCAGTATTGAAGATGAACGGTGAAGGGTTTATGCGTTGTGCAAATGTGAATTTTCTAGCCGCATATTTTACCGGAGGTATATTTTTATCCTCTAGTTTTTCAATGTTTGAATCGGCGTATTTTTTGGTTTCTTTGTCAGTTAATCGCAGAAATACACTCTCCGATTCTGCCAACCGTGTATTCACCTTTACCGTTAGATTTTTAAATTGCTCGGGCTTACCAAGGCCACAGAACCGATGAATAGATTTCTTTGACTTGGCATCATGTAGTGATACATCGAGTCGTATCGCGGTTGAATACTTACCACATGGGCCATATTTTTTTGAAGCATTAAAATAATCTGTGGATATATCGCCTACGTTATCAACTGAAATCGTGATGTCAAACACAGAAGAACCATTGGATTTAATCCTCTGGGCATTCAAAATCGATATTCGCGGAGTCACAAGCGCAGACTGAAATTTTGACTTTATTGTTCGCGCATCCACTACAGATTGAGGTTTAAAATTATTTTTTAGCAGGCTGGGCCTATTTAAACTGACTACAGAGGATATTGCCCGTGCGTTAGTTCCGCCGGCAAGCGCGATGCTTGATCGTGTTGCTTCCTGTAATGCAGTTTCGCTTTGGTGCATTGCACTCATGGCTTCTCTTCTTACTACATTGATACGACCACCAAAATTAGGTTTAACTATGTTACCTATTGGACGTATATTCCTCGGCCGGGTAACTGGTGCCAGCACGTTATTACGAATCGGTTTCGGAGGTTCTTGAATATTGATAAAGCCTCTATCCTCAAGAAGGTTTGTATGAATGGGTAATATGCCGTTGAATACATTCACGGTGTTACTGCTGGTAGGTTGAGGTACCTCCAACTCTACAGTCTTACTAATTGTGAGAGCCGCTCCCCATTCAGGATCGGTTAATACCGTGTATATTTCGTCTCTTTCTGCGATTGTTGACGTTGAGAAGCGACCAATCAGGTTTCCAGATTCTATGGTTTCAATATCTAATGACACTCGCTTTATCGCACTGGACTGAAGCGACATACGATACGAGAGCTCCAAGCTTAACTGCATTGGGATAGCCTGCAACGTTTTAGTCACAGTTGACAAAGCCTCCGGTATCCAGCTTTCAAGTCTAATACTCAGTTGATAAGCCCCAGAATTATTATCCATGACGATGACATACTGATCTTTACCAGATACTTTAATGGTTTTGAGACGAAATTCAGGCACATAGTAACCAACTGATGCATTTGTTGGGTCGTCGAAAAGCATGAAATCCAAGGGTATCTCAGTGCTACTGCGCGGTAGACCAGCTTGACTGGATTCACTTAATTGCGCGTTACCAAGCTCTGAACCATTATCATCAATGGCAGAAAACTCCGAACTGAGCAGCACCTCGACTTGCGGTTGCAGCAACTGATCAACATTAATCGTTAAGTTCGATTGCCAATCGGCATGGACAAACCAGGGGCGCGAATTGTTGCTTGTTGTATAAAGCCGGTATTTAAACCCCGGACTGAATGGCGAGGTGGCAAACCAGGAATAAGTTTGCCTGGTTTTACTGTCCGAGAAAGGTAGCACCTGAATATTCTCAGCAGTCTCTGCCATATGCATGGGCATTACTTCGATTGCAACTATAGACTCATCGGCAGGAACATAACAAAATATGTCTATCTGATGACTGCCGTATTCTGCAAACGACGAACGATCAATATAAAGAGATTCAGTGGTCACAGACTGGAGTTCTAATGTGGCATCTGAATTTCTTGAAATAACAGTGCAAAACAATGACGTCACAATCGCTGCTTCAGGAATTGCAATTGTCAGCGTGTCACTTCCGCTATCAAGATCGAATGATTGCGCATACTCAACAGACTCATACTGATAATGACAATGCCCGTGTACTTGTGCCAATTCAAGTATGTCTTGAGAGGATTCCACACTAACTAATTTGACGGGCAGCTCCGCCAATGGAAGCCTTAACAGGGCATCAGTAGATTCTCTTGGGCTACCACGCAAGGTGCGTACGCCCAGCGAATCACTTACTACCGCAAATGGGGTGTAAACGTAGTTCAGGGGTTCCCCAACAGCCAAGCTGATAAAGAAGTCTTCACGATCAGTCGGCCCATCCAATAAGACTGTTTTTTGTACCGACTGTGGTCGATAAGGAGGTGCCGGGGGAAATATCAGATCAGCACCATAACCTACTAAACCTATGCGTTCAGCCGGCATCGTTGAGTACACGGACATCGGTAGTTGCCCACTGGAAAGTATATTAGTCGACGTATGTCGCCTAATGATAGTGTCCCATCCATAAAGATCTGCCCATTGAGCGATTGACGCGCCATTTTCCAAATTCAAACCTATCGGTCTTAATGCAGAAATTGGCGTAGCCAGAGACCAATTAACGTGAGAGCTATTTTCATCAATAGCTACTTTTCTGATTATCAGCTCATCAAACGGAGAACTGTAGTCGGTTGTATCTTCGACCACACTCCATGCGCCGTAATTTGACACCAGTCGGTCTATTATTGCCGCAGCTAACAGATTTGCAGAATAATGACTACCCACCGAAATAGAAACAGGAAGTTGCTCAAGGCTATGTTCCATTTGCTGTAGTAATGATCGATATGAAATTCGATACTCATCACGCCCCATAAGCAAATAAGTATTGACGAATTCATTCACATGAAAACAGATGCTTGCATCCTGCCGTGGAGAGACACCGACAACCGCACCCCGAGCTTGCACACCCAGACTCTCTGGGTGGGTTACTATTAGAGATTCCAGAAGCAACGCTGACTCGACATCCAGGTGTACAAGAGCGCGGGTTGCATTAATGCCTGTTACAGCTGGCAAACTTCTTGATATGGGCTGAGGTAATAGCTGATCTATAGCATCGGCGTTCAACTGCAAAGACCATTGAGCACTTTCAGCTTTTGTAACTGTTGCGTTTACATCAATTTCTCTGGCCTTGTCAATGACAGCATTTGAGTCAAACTGCGACTTGACTGATATCTCTAGTACAGCGTACCCATCCGTATCAGAAGATGCAAAGTAAGGTCGGAAAATATCGAGAGTAACACCGGACGATAATCCAGGTTCCTGTTGAAAATTTATAGCGCCAGGTAAAACAACAATCTGTGTTCCACCGTACGCAAAATATGCTGTACCACTTAAACCAGCCAATGGCCGCCCGAAATCCGGAAAACCTCTAAAAGAATTCAATGGAGTCACCTTTCCTTTCCAGCTGGATGTTAAGACTTACAATGCATGGTGTTTATTTCACAGTGCTCAAGCGAGCGATAATCGAATCTATTTTTTGGTAGCAAGAAGTTCGGGTTACGGGCCAATTTGCGTGCGAGCAAAAGAGCGGATGACTTCCAAACGACATCCCCATAGGCATTTCGGCAGTGTGCTCCTGCATTGTTTTGAAGGTCAGCTTGAACACACTGATACAGTTGGTCTTTAACTTCTCTTAACTGTTCTACACCGCTCTCTACTGCATGTGAGACTGCATAGAACAGTTCTGTGGCGTCGGGATAAAACGGACTGAGACTTTGCAATCGTTCTACATTATCACCTGCCCAGCTGCATCCACTAATGATGGTATCTATAGCAGCTTGATAACCAGGTAGGTCATGTAAATCAAGCACTGCAAGCAGAGACGCTACATTGGCGTTAACCGTACAATCAACGACATTAGGATAATGTTTGTCGTCTACTATCCATGTGTTAAATGCGCCATCGTGAATCCAGACAGGCCGAGTTACTTTGCCGTTCAAGCGCACGCGGTTTTTAACCAACAGTTTACAGACGCTGCTTCTGATTTTTTCCGGCTCTATGTACCCATGCCTAATGAGTTCGACCAACATGGTGGCTGTATCGTCCAGGTCGGCAGGAAAATCGGGAGCCCAGCTTGGGCGAGCGTCTTCAGGCCAGAACTCAAAGGCGACATCATGTGTGCTTGACCTACAGCGCAATAAATACTGAAGTGCGGCAGTGCGTATACTGTGCAACTCTGGACAAGCCAGGTTGTGCCTCAGGGAACGCAGCACGAGCACCGTGGTAAAGCCACTGTGGTCGACAATAACCCGAGGCTTATCAGAGACAATCGATGGAAAGCTACCGTCGCGGCATTGAAGTTTGTGGAGGTGGGATAACATATCTTCTAATGTCATCCTGTATTGGTGATACCGATTGGCCGAATTCCAATTCCCCAATGTAGCGACCCATTTTTTGTGACTGTCAGCCCCAACATACCATGATGTGTATTTGCATTGGTTCGCTTGGAGACATTTCTGCTAACCGCCGCATACATGGTGTTATCTTGCTGACCTTGTGTCAATGCCAAATAGTTTCTTCGAATACCCGCATCAGAGCCCCATACAGAGCGCGCAATAAAATACAAAGTCATGGCGACTATACGCGATGATTGTACGTTTACAGACATACTTAGCCCATGAACACCTCCCGGAAGTTTGTCTGTGATTGGGTAACCGTAAGCAGACTCAATCGTATTACGAATGTTTTTAATAAAAGATGCTTCACCGTTTGTAATTTCATCGAAAAGTTGTGGAAAGTGCCTCAAGCGAACCGCTGACAATCGATAGTAAACTTCCAAGGTATCTGTAGATGGCGTCACACCTACCATTCTAGGGCGCGCCTTAACGCCACAGTTTTCAAAGCAGGAGATAGAATTGGTGGACAACCAAGATTTAAACCGATGCGCTGATTCCTGCCCCAATTCCAAATATATTTTACGGTGCTCATCTTCACCATTGTGGCGCAGACCAATCCATGCACCATAAGTTAATTGTTTGGAACACTTGCTCATCTCGCACAAGGTATCAAGCACATCTGCTTGCAAGTACGTATCGTTTGCCGCGCTAGGAGCATTGCGTACAATTTGCGAGGCATAATTTATACGTTGCAATCCTGAAGAACCGCTGCAACCAGGCTCCAGCGTACATCTAAATTCGGAATCACACGTGGTAAAACTCAGTTCGAAGGGCAATCCACTCCCAGTTAATGTGCTGCTATTCCACTCGTTTGATTGGCTGGAAGTCAGTCGCGGTTTCATCACAGATCGAATGGATGCCATCACCAAGGAATTAGTTTTTTTCGGGTAACAGGCCACTGCGGACTGAATTTCTGCGAACGGTAACAAATCAGATTCAAGCGTGGGTGCATCAATCACAGAGCTGCTTGTAGCTGCCACATTACTAGACACGATGTTCCTCATCGAGCACCAATGCAATTTCCGTAGACTTGCAAAGGCTTAACGTGCTCTTTGCAATACCGTCATCATGAAAGGCCGAGACGGTGTAGTCTCCACTGTCCAGGCCGGCCAGACGGAACCATCCTGAGGCATTACTCACCGCTGCGATTTCAGGTATCGGAACACTTGCGGTCGTGATAAGTACATTTGCCTGTTGCACCGCATCACCTGTTTGGTACTTTACATATCCAGTAATTTCCATAACAAAAAGAGTCCTGAATGTTAATCAGTTTAAGACCACGGTTATTTGATGCTATGGCGCTTGTCCAATCCAAGAAACAATATTGTCAAAAAGATCGCCGGTTATTCGAGTTGCACCATTGGTCACATCGGACAATCCCCACGTGTGGATACCAACACCGTAGCGACTACCGTCTGAAGTCATTTCAAATACAGGACCACCACTCATGCCCCCATAAGAATCCATTAAGTAGGTGATCTGGCGCTCCTCAACAGTGCGAGTTGATTTATTATCAGCCCACTGAGTACCCGCAAGCTCACCATAGCGATCGCCGGGGTAGCCCGTTAAGTTCAATTCAAGATTCTGAAGATGATCATCGTTACGCGCAGCATAGCCAAACCAACCCAATTGATTTCCATACGCTCGATCTTCAGGCAACAGGATAGCGCCATAGTCATAGTCACGATCTTTATCGACAGTCCAACCTCGAACACTGCGTAAATTCGACGTCGTTGCCGACCCAAATGGTCGCACGGTGCCGTTTCTTCCAGGAATGACTTCGATATGTTTCGCCCAGCCGCCATGCTTACCTAAATGCACACAGTGTCCAGCAGTTAACACAACCCGCGGCGATACCAACCACCCGGTACCAATAAAAACGCTGTCATCTGCAGCAGTTATAAGCAATGAACAGACGCAACACCATGGATATTGATCAGTGTTATCAACTTGGCGTCGTTCATCCTCTCCCAGGACCACTTCCATCACAATATTTTCACTGCTGGGCACATGACCGCAGCAATGCATACGTGCAACATGTCGATCTAACGCGGTTCCAAAACTGCCAAGATGGGCAGGTAGCGGTACTGAAACTTTAACAGCCGACGGAGCAGTTTCAGGTCGACCAGAGTTATCACCCGATGCTGATATCAGCTCAAGTCCAGCCACACTATTGCGTGGCTGCTGACCAAAGCTTGGCGCAAATACCTTGTCTGCACTAATGGGTGCAGTACTGGAGTCTGTCATGTGCGGGTTTGCCCTCGGCCCTGGCTCGCCTATTTTTTGAACCAGTGCTGCAGCCTCTGACTCCTTCGCTTCTTGTGCCAACTCTCTGGCTCGATCTTCCTTGTAGGTTTCAAGTAGAAGGGATATCGGGTACTTGTGTGAGTCGGGAGGAGAAAGCGACGACGTGGAATTATCAGAAGAAGCAGTAGCCCCTGAGCCACCAACACTTGATGAACCACCTGATGAACCACTTGAAGAGCTACTTGATGAACCTGCAGATGAACCTGCAGATGAACCGGCTGAATGGTTACCTGCGCTGCCACCAACAGCCGCGCCGCCAGAACCACCACCGGATACTAAGCCGGGATTGGGTTTCATCGACCCACTTTGTTTTACATTGGATGGGTTAGATCCGGCAGAAGAAGAGCTGGACGAACCACCCCCTGTTTCTCCTGCACTACCAGCTTGACTGCCTGGCTCACAATCAGCAGACTGATTGTTCCCGAGGGCACTCACGGCCAGTTTCAGCTCTTCTTTTATCAATGTTCTGATATAAGATTCGTTCTGATGCGAACCTGATTCGCTCGCCGCACCTTGATCACTTGTTTGATACCCGTATGTTTTTTCCGGAATAGTTTTTTTATTCATATCTGACTCTTCCCCATTGAAAGCAACACATTGCTTTGGTTGTCAATTGTTTAACTGATTGTTAATCATTTTCCTAATTAATGTTCTGAGTTCATCACTCTGCTCTGAGCCTACGCTTGCATCCACTTTAACCGTTGGTTGACTTGCCTCACTGGAAAGATGCTTAATCTGCATACCATCAATTCGATGATTTTCTCCATAACAATCTGTATTGTTTGCAGCGCTTGATTCACTGTCTTGCAAGTTCTCTGATCTGACAGCAGTACCAAGAAAAACGATGGTGTCAGTGGACTCAACGCCATTTCTTCGCACCACAGAATTATCATTGCCCAGCACTGTAACCACATAGGTAAAGCGATCTTCATCCTGATTTAAACGCGCAAATCTAATTCTCTGACTCTCATTGGTGTCACCGTGAAATCGAATCTCTTGGGTTCGTTCAAACTGATTGACAACATCTTCGTAAGTTACCTTTACAAAAACTGTATCTATATCAGCGCCGTCATAGTTTGGAAAAAACTCGATAACAAGAGGATCGTCAAAATCATCATTAACAACGACAGTGGTCGATGTCGCTTCCACGAATTCTGTTTCGCTACTCGTTCCATCCAACAGGTGATAAACAAACTTGTACGAATATGCGCGTTGCGCCGGGTCGCTCAATCGAAGTTTCCAGTGCTGAGTTGGCGAGTTAGGTTCGACCGTAATGACTTTGTCACGCGTCCATACGCCTTCATGCTCATAGTGAAGATGCACATCGGTGGACGCTACCATTGTTGGGTCTAGATCGCCGGGAACAATTTTGATATCGAGAAACCCAAATAACGCATAGGGATTAAGTAGTAGCGTACGGTCTAAGGAGCTTTGTACCGGCATATCGTAACTGGACTTTTCTCCATCCCACCCTGAGAGTGGATCAAAATGAAACTGTGAAGAATAGCGAAAGTCGAGATCTCGATCCTCGTTCAGAAAAAAGCTGGTTCGCTCTGTTCGTGATCCAGAACTGCGGAACACCATATCCCTGTGTCTGACACCACCACTATCAGAATTGCGCCCATACTCGATAGCAACATCTGATTTGAATAACGCTATAGCATCAAAGTCCGGTGGTGCTTCCACATCGATGTCCAGCGTCCTGAAGAACGGACTATCCAAATCAACTTCAATAAAATGCGGCGGGCCGTCCAAGTCATTGGCGAGCAAGCCTAGCAAACCTTGTGGCGCATACGTTCGCTTAACCGCAGATTGCCGGTTGTATTTTAAAACCACCTCTTTGTCTTCCACTTGCTTGATCTTTTTCATACTAAAAGACAGCGTTACGCCCATATCTGGCTTATCAGGGATGGGTATTTCAGGGCTGGGTGTTGTGCCCGGTCCGGGAGTGGGTGCCGGATCTGGATTTGGATTCGGTGTTGGCGTATTAGTTGGCGGTGGCGAAGGTTGACCACCCGCGCCAGGTGGTACCTGCGGCTGTGTTGTTGGCGGCGTCACCGGTGGTGTATCAGGGTTAGTGGTTACTTCCGCCCCTCTACTTAATGTGGCATCAATTCTTACGGGCTGACCACCTGCACCGCTACCACGGATAGTGGCGACTCGATCATTTACATTGCCCGGGCGCTGAGCTAGTTTCGCCTGAGAAAAACCATGACTATTGCGAGAGATGACTTCCGCTGTATCACCAATTATCCCAACGGCAACATCCAATCTGCGCTCCGATAAACGCTGGTTGTAGCTTGCTTTAGTGTCGTTATTCTCGTAACTCGCATGAGCGTCAATACTGACGCGTGGAGGCGAACCCAAATTGCTGATCCAGTTTCGCAAGGCATCAGCTCCACGTGCGGCACTACCGCCACCCAGTTGAGTATCAGAACTTGTCTGAAATCGAGTATCCAGCGGGTCGGAGCGATTAGTTAAATACGCAGAATAAGCGCGGCTAGCCGGGTCGGTACTCCAATTGTGCTCACGCGGTTTTTCATAATCAAAATAGAGGTTAAACGTTTTTTGTTCGGCTACCGCGGCTGGATAGTTGGCTTCAATGCGCATTTCGCTACCAGATGGCACATTCAAGGTAACTTCACGCCTTGCATCGAGCACTTGTGCACTGCCATTAATGAGAACAGATGGTGCTTGTTCGCCACCAATAAATCGCAGCGTAACTGAATCACTACTCGCTGATTGAGAGAGTTGAACATCATAGCCCGTGGCTGTTGATGGTGTGATGGTGCGATTCAACGTGGCTGATTGTCTTCCCGACTCGGAAAAAGGTATAGCCCACACTTCTTGCAAAACGGCACCCTTCGCCGCTAACTCACTGCCGGGCGATGCTGGCGCACCCGGTGCACCTGGCGCACCAGCAGAACCCGATGAACCCGATGAACCAGACGAGCCTGACGAGCCTGACGAGCCTGACGAGCCTGACGAGCCTGACGAGCCTGACGAGCCTGACGAACCTGATGAACCTGACGAACCTGATGAACCAGACGAACCCGATGAACCTGATGAACCTGATGAACCCGATGAACCCGATGAACCCGATGAACCCGATGAACCTGACGAACCCGGCGAACCTGATGAACCTGACGAACCTGACGAACCCGACGAACCCGACGAACCTGACGAACCCGACGAACCTGACGAACCTGACGAACCTGACGAACCTCCGGTGTCACCATCGCTGTCAAATGTCACTGGTGGCAAAGTCGGCTTGAACCATTCGGCGAGCAAATTGTTTTTAAAAAATTCCAGTGCCCATTTTTCTTTCTCATCCTGATCGGCAGCACCCGACGAATTAATCACTTTAACCTCAATTATTCCACGCTGATGCAGCTCTTCAAAGGCGAGATCAATACCTGCTTTTAGGTATACCGGCACACCATAGATAGTTGCGCCGACATTGAGGTCGATTCCCATACTTAGATGATCGAAGATACGTTTAAAGTTTGCTTTAATTTCAACATCAAGAGCGGGCTGCATCGCTGAATATTTAAGATCGTAAATCACGCCTACTGGCGTAGCACCCTCTCTAAATGCCTGGTCCAGAATCACCGCACCCTCCTGGCTAAGAGCCAGACCGAACACCGCATTGTTGTTACCCCCCAACGAGGGCACCGATGCACCAAGAATATTCTGTACAGCAACAAAAGCACCTGGCGGTGCAGGTTGCGCAGCGGTTCCACCTGATCCTTGAATGTTTAACGCCATTATTTCAACAGTGCCTTCATCGAATGGCACTACTGACAACCGAGGCCGACCCGTCGTAATTGAACTCAATGCAGACATTATTGAACGTTCTACAGACTCTTCCAATGCCAGCTCAACCTCCAGCATTAAAAATCCACCGCCACTAACACCCGCATCTGCCACTTCTGGCCGGTAACGTATTAGCGTGAATTGTGGAACATTATCGCGCTGAGCTATCCGAACTGGTGCTGGCAAATACCAGTACTGCTGTTCGTCGGCATGGTCTGGATAGACACTGATGCCTTCTATAGTCATTGCCTTACTTCCAAGCATTAACATAGTTGACTCCCAGATTCACGCCCACTGCACTGCATTGATGATGCGGCGAACAGAAGTTTTGTATTTAAGATATTCATCAAGAAACCGGCAGTATCACTGAGTCGCCGTTTAGGCTTCCCAGCTCAGTGAGTTTTGACATGCCATTGACGTACTGTATTTTTACCTGGCATTCGTAGCTGGATCGATTTTCCTCAACGTAGTCAAATTCAAAATACGACACGTCGTCTGCTGAATGAAAGGAAAAGGTTTCGTCAAACGACAAACCGGCTTCAAGATCTTCATACGACATGGCTGCTTCAACCTTGACAATGCCATGCTCCGGAAAATCCATTTCAGCCGGCGAAACCGACACTATTCTGTGTCCCGCCATATCTGCTCTGAGAAATATGGCCGAAGCCACGGTTGTTGATTTAGGAATACGAATCAATCGATTATCGGTAAGTAGAATAGAGGTGTCATAACTAATGAGTCTTTTGTCAGGGTCGGAAAGATTGACACTAAAACTCTTTGGTCCACGTTCCTCTGGTGTGTCCATAAATGAAAGTGTTCGATACTCATCAATATCGTTGTCATCATCGCGATAATTTAGCTCAATCAACACCATCGAAGCGATTTGCCAGTCAATAGCCGGTACAATCTGAAGCGTTCTGGTTGCTGGTCTGGGGTCGCGCACCAAAAAACGGTCTTGCTTGGTGACAATCCAATCACGAACAATGTCCCTATTATTCGCTGCCAAATAGGTAACACGTATTTGATATTCGTTTAGTATCGGATTAACTCGAAAACGGCGCCAAGTGACCTCGGGGTTTGTCGAACTCAACATGAAAGACTCAGACAGTTGAATGCCGTTAGCTTCGTCAACGTAAAACACATCAACGGCGACGCGTGGGTAGCGTTGCCATGGAAGCAAGTCAGCACCAATTACTACGTCATCAACAAAGTAGGCTTGGTCTGCGCCAGGTGAAATCTCAAAGTTAGTTCCAGTAATTTCAAACGACTGAGACTCTATAGAAACTGGACGTTCGGCCGCATCAACATTGTGGAAATTGACCTTGTAGTTCATCTCAACGAAACGACTTGCTGTACCAGTAGCGTCAACAAGCGTTGGCCATTGTGCAGACAAGGTAGGCGTATCTACGGTTAAGCGCAGTGTTTGAATATCAGAACCATAACGCAGAGTGATATTGACCGATTCAACCGAGTCGTGGTCAAAGTCCAACAA
>CALHOI010000023.1 GCA_938035525.1 uncultured Granulosicoccaceae bacterium | reverse complement strand
GATCAATGATTGGCAACTCGTGTACTTCTGGTTTTTCGGCCAGGTTGCTGGTCAGTTTAAATTGCTGATCGTAATTAAAAGAAATATTATTAAAAGCGATTTCACCAGCAGACACCTGTAAAGTTTTTGCCGCAGGCTCGTCAACAATGTCGGTAGGCAAACAAATGGTTTCGATACCGTTTTCTACCGTTCCCACATGCTCAAACAATGAAGTTATGGTTCGCAGAATCCAACCAGACATCTGATTAATGCGCAGCACCAATCCGTTTGCTATCGCGATCTCGCCTACCGTGACGCTGCCCTGCATCCACAACCAGACCGACAGTGCCGCGGTGGCAAAGATAAGCAAGGTATTCATGACCGTCATGGTGACAGTCATTCTCATAATAGCGCCCATCAACACACCAAATGCCTTGACGTGCCGTCTAATCGCATCTGCAGCAAACTTTTCTTCCAGCTCGTTGTGCGCAAATAACTTGACTGACTGGATGTTGGTGTAACTGTCAACAACACGACCAGTAATGGCTGATGTTGCTTCTGATAAACGGGCCGACTTATGTTTTACCGGTGGCACCATAAACCTCACTACACTCAAGTAACCAACCAGCCAAACGGTTATAGGAATGAGCAAAACAGGTTTGATTTCGATAAGCAGAAAGGCAATCCCGGCAACATAAATAATCAATAACCAGACACCATCAACGATGTTCAAAACGACTTCTCTTACCGAGTTACCGGTCTGCATGACTTTTTGCGCTACACGCCCGGCAAAATCATTTTGAAAGAACGTCATGCTTTGTCGCAAGACATAACGATGATTTTGCCAACGCGTGGATGCAACCAAACCGGGTGATAAACAAAAATTGATAAGACAACGAGCCAGAATCATGGTCACCGGTCTAACAACAAATGCCACTAATCCCATACCCACCAGGGCCAAACCATACTGGTCCATAAACAGGTGCGGCTCGGTACTTGTCATCCAATCAACTAAATGGCCGATAAAGACATACAGGTAGATTTCGCAGATACCGGCAATACCCGAGAGCAATAAGGTGGCAAAAACCAGGTGTTTTATGGGGCTAACGTAATGCCAGATAAATGCGAGCGGACGCAATGGAGGACGCTCGACCGGGTTGTCAGGCAGCGGGTCGACGAGCTTTTCGAATACGCGATAGAACGACATCGTTCCAAATTGAGTTTGGCCAGAAGATCGGCTAGCGTAACACTGGCTCAAAATAAACGACGATTAGGTCGCTTCATCACATTTTTATGGCCCATTAGCTATAAAAATTGGCAGCTAAGGGCTAAAAAAGCTGAATTTGTGAAGCATATTAACTAATTTAATTTGTTATTCCTTAGCTCATAATATATGCTGTCGCTCCACAAATAGTGAAGTAGCAGCACTAATCAGATGGACAAATACACAGAAATGCTTGTGTTCGCGAAAGCGGCAGATATGGGCAGCTTTTCGGCAGCGGCGCGCGAGCTGGATTTAACACCTTCAGCGGTGAGTAAGCTTATCACTCGTTTAGAAGATCGCTTGGGGGCGAGACTGTTTCAGCGCACCACCAGAAAACTCAGCCTAACAGCTGAAGGGCATGCGTTCCAGGATCGCTGCGGGGCTATTCTGGCTGAGATTCAACAAGCCGAAGATGCCGTGATGGCGCTGCACGATCGTGTCACGGGCACACTGCGTATCACCACCATTTCTGCTTTTGCTCGCATTCAAATGATTAAGTTGATGCCTGAATTTATGGCCAACTACCCAGAACTGCGCGTCGAGCTGGAACTCAGTGAACGCGAAGTCGACTTGGTTGGCGAAGGCGTTGACGTGGCAATCGTGTTAAGCGATGGCTTAACAGACGAATCGTTGGTTGCCAGACGGCTGGCCGTCAACAAACGAGTGATTTGCGCGTCTCCAGAGTACCTGGCAAAGAACGGCACACCCAAAACACCTGATGACTTAATGAATCACAACTGCTTAACGCATTCATCGATTCAACACTTTAACGACTGGGAATTTCAGACATCAGACGGGATTCGAGCGCAGCGTGTGAAGGGAAATTTTCACACCAACAGTGCGTCAGCATTGCACGAAGCGGTTAAGTCGGGGATTGGTATAGCACGTCTTGCCAGCTACGTTGTACAACCTTCTTTGGAAAACAATTTGGTTGTGCCCTTGCTACAAGACCATGCGGTTGACACATCCTCAATACAGTTGGTCTATCCACACAGGCGTCACTTAAGCAATAAGGTTCGTGTCTTCACAGACTTTATGGTCAGCAAGTTCACGCCTAACCCACCGTGGGAAGTTAGCTAGAGATACATAAGCCCGCTTATGCGGGCTGACTGCTTGGTCTTAGTTTTTCCGTACTTAAATTTGCCTTGTGTTCATTAACCTGGGTGTTGCGCACCCTGGCTTATTGTGGGTTTGCTGTAAAGCGATCAAGCTCAGATGGCGACGACAGATAGATGAATCTTTTCTCACTTGATCTCAATGTTGCCTCTTTAAGCAATTTGGCGCGTTGTGTTTTGTGCAACCGCCATATCATTTTGTAAA
>CALHOI010000022.1 GCA_938035525.1 uncultured Granulosicoccaceae bacterium | reverse complement strand
GCGCTTTTAAGCCTGGGTAGTCGCTTAAGTAGTTCATCAGGTTTTCTCGTTGTTCATCGCTTAACTTCCATTCGTGTCGGCGCATCAGGCTGATTAAACCTCGGTTTTTTCTGCCATCTTCGTCGTGTTGTTTCCACACGTTTAGAAAGTGATGATTGATCAGTCGTACTACATGAAAGCGATCAGCCACAATCGTGGCGTTAGGGAAGTACGTTTTAGCAATGCTGCGATAAGTCTCGGATAAGTCCATGACCATGACTTGTACATTGTTGCGACCGCGCAAAGCACTTAAATAACTGCGTAAGCTTGGTTCAGAGCGTCCCAGCTTCACATCGAACACCTTGTGTTTTCTTAAGTCCACAAAGGTGGTTGCGTAGCCTTTTTTACGGGTGAAAAAGTGTTCGTCTATGCCCATGATGCGCGGGCATGCACTGTTGACACTCTCGGAGCGCTTCAGGTCGTTGTGGTACTGATACCAGCGCTCAACAGTGGCAGGACTGATGCGATGAGTGCGCGAGAGCTTACGCTGGGTCACTCCCCCGTGGTGTGCCTCAAACACTTCCAGGCGGTAGCCTTCGGATGCGCGATAGCGCGGTCTGATGCCGGTGAATCGGTGCCTGAAATAGCGATCGCATTGCCGACAGTGATACTTGGGCGTCCTCAAGTGCAAGGTCATCACTTGATTGCCTTGGCGTGTGTGTTTGACGGTCCTTTTATGTGTGGCCTTTATTCTGAGCTGATCGTTGCCACAATAAAGGCAGACGGGCCTTGTAGCGGGTCTGGCCCAGACCTCAATACCTTTTTGTCGATCAACCCGTTCGACTTCAAGGCCGGGAATGCCTACAATGCGAGATGCGAGGGACATCGGTTATCTCCATTAAAATCATTTGTCGCAAAATCATTCTAATGAATGCCGGTGTCCCCCGTTTATGATGTAGAGCCAAAAGTATCCAAATCACTACCCGTGAGGGATGCGAACCCGGGGTTCGACAAGCGACGAACGTCGTTTGGGCAACGCAGCTTGGCTGCGTTGGGGCGTAGCCCCGAGGCGTTAGCCGAGTCTATCCCTCACGGATTCACGCCAGTACGACTCAATACGATGCATGGGCGTAAGTGATTATGCTTCTAATTTTTCTATCAAGCTTTTTGGCGAAAGCCAGGTTGCCTGAAGTCCAAATAAGCGAATAGACAGTATCTCGATGGACAATGTAAATATTGCTTAGCGAACTCTTATAAAGGGCGTATCGAGATTGAGCGTTAGTGAGAGTTCGGACTCTTCAAATGAAGAGTCTGAAAAACTCAACTGATCTTCGACTCCTGTATAAGCCAGTAGATATTCAGTTTCGCGGAACTGCTCAGGTAGCGCTTCACCATTCAGGCTTTCTTGATCTAGAGCCAAGCTATAGGACTCGAGGCCAGAGTCAGACAGTACAGTGCCATTTATTGTGTACGAACCTACGGATACAAGTGACTCCGTATTAAATCCAGCGCAAGTGCCGGTGCCAACTGTGAATGTGTAGTTACTGTTAGTAAATTCATATTCGACCATTAAAGTTTCTTCGTCGGCACACAGTCGCCATTGGCCAACCAGTTCAGCTCCCGGGCTGCCAGCATTGCTCGCTGGTGCATCATCATCTGTATTGTCTGAAGGAACGCTGGTATTGTTTGTGGGAGTTTCAGTTCCATCGTCAGAGCTACCTCCTGAGCTACATCCTGCAAGCAGTGTTAAAACGGAGAAAGCAGTAACCAATCCGGTTGTTGATGATTTACTAATGTACATGTTAGATGTGCGTCCTTATTATCGTTTTGTAGAAGCGATTCACATATCGTATTTGTCGCTGATCAGTTTGACACTCTCGCGTTTATTGTCAATTGCTATGCCTCACGATAAGCATCTTCTGGCCCTATGCTTTAGCATAGTTTTTCGTTTAAATATCCGGATACGTTTGGTTTGATCTCAATAGCTCAAAGAAATCGTCTTCACTCAAGTGCATTACTAAAGGGAGTAACAACTTGGACAAGGCAATAAGAAATGTGTCTCCAGCACTGATAGCACAACCTTTCCACACGTCAATTGATAGAAGTTTAAGTTGATCTTCTAACGCGACTTGAATGTGTCCTCCTCCATAATCAGTGTATTCAGGAAAAATGATGGATCGTTGTCGCGTAGAACTTAAAGAAACATTATTTATTGCGTCGTGGTGAGCGTACCCAACATGAAATAGATTCTTGGCACTACGACGAATTTTACAAAAACGTATATTCCCCGTTTAGAGCGCGCACAACAGGCTTGAGACACTCATGCCCAACCCAGTGGTATTGAGTAAGCAATTGCCACTGATTGACCGCTTTCAATGGAGAAACCAATGCGATTCATAATCAGCACTATTCTTTTTCTACTGACCAGCGTAGCTAGTGCGACGGGGTTTGACGCCGATTTTGCCGATCTGTATGAGAAGCACTCAAAGTCGGTTGTCACGGTATACACGCAAAGCATTGCGATACAGGGAAACAAACCGCGCCGATCTCAAGGTGTTGGTTCTGGTGTGCTGATAGAGGAAGATCAAATTCTCACCGCTGCCCACGTGGTTGATGGGGCTCATGCTATTGAAGTCTTATTCACTGATGGGCAAAGAATAAAAGCCGATGTGGTTAGCTCGTTGGAATCAAGTGATGTAGCGCTGCTGAAATTGCAACATAGCCATCCCGAGCCCCATGTAGCCACGCTGGCCGATTCCGACAAAACGCGTATTGGCAGCGAAGTCTTTATTATTGGTTCGCCATTTGGTATCTCCCAAACACTGAGCGTTGGGCATCTTTCCGGTCGTATGGATCGAGGTGTGATGGTAGACGGTACACCCATTGAGTTTTTGCAAACAGACACAGCCATTAACACGGGTAACTCAGGTGGACCCATGTTCAATACCGACGGAGAGGTTATTGGTATTGTGAGTTTTATCCTGACAAAGAGTGGTGGCTTTGATGGCATTGGTTTCGCCACATCAAGCAACACGGCAAAAGAAGCCTTGCTAACAAGCTCTGGCGTGCTGGCAGGCTTTGAAGGCATCATGCTCAACGACAGTTTGGCAAGCGCTCTTAATTTTCCTGGCCCTGGTTTGTTGGTGCAACGAGTAGTAGGCGACTCTGCTATTGGCCGTGCCGGTTTAACCGCAGGCACCATTCCAGCCCAAATTGGCACACAGTCCATGTTGTTAGGTGGCGACTTAATTTTAGAAATTAACGGATTGGTTTGCAAAACGCCGCATGACTTTGAGCTGGTTAGAACATCAACCTTATCACTGGATGCTGAAGAGTCTTATGTTATCAGCGTGTTTAGAAATGGCGAGGTTGTTGATTTAATTGCAGGCAGCGCTGCTAATCCTGAATTAAGTCTGGCGCATTAATTATTAAATGCTGGACTATCGCAAACTAAAAAAGCCGTAAGCACCAAGCCACGAATCTGGTTCAGTCTTACGGCTTTCTTAATTATATGCAGGTTAGTCGATACGACGTCTTAATTGTCTGAATAACGACACCATGAATGCGCCCAGTAGCAGCGCCAGCATTGAATATTCTTTTTGACCATGTGGTGCAACGGTGCAACCGCCACCGCCAGAAGATTCTTCACCTGCCGAACCGCCATTGTTTAGACCTGCTGCAATTTCTTCATCAGTCAGTGCATCAGGGTCGTTACGTAAGTTGTCAAAATAACCAACAACGGTTCCTGTAGCGCCAGCAGACATTCGGGCTTGTGCTCGAAGGAGGCCTTCTCGCTTGAAAACATCAGTGGTGATGTTATAGACAATCACTTCGTCGCCTAGCTTGTAAGTAATGGTTTTAGCTTCCTGATCAAGACTTAAGCTGGCGTTGTAAACGGTATCTGGCTGCACTTCCAGTTCAAATGTGGGACAGCGCATGTCGTTTATGCCATCCGCCAAATCGGTTGATTCACTAAAATCGTCGGCATCTGATCTTATGGCGCAATATTCTCCCACTAAACCAGTGCCGGCGTTGTCAATAAGCATAACCGACCCCCAAACACTGCCAAGCTCGCCAATATCGAGTTCGGCTGATGTGTCGTTATACAACAATCCGGCAATGCGCACAGCGGCAAAGCCTCCAGCTGAGGTATCAACATCTGATTCGCTGGAATAAACCAGGTCAGCCTCAATGTAATCACCGCTATTTGCGAATCTTAGAAATGTGGTGTTTTCTTCATCGCTGCTGTTAACGGTGGTGCTCATACGTAAACGACCGTCAATGACTTCTTTTGAACGGTCTTCTTCGCCTCTAAAATCATCAAAGTCATCGGTCTTATAGCGACCTTGCGTATTAATTGAATCGAAATTTACTGCTTCGCCATCAAAGCTTAACTGCGACAATCGGAAGTCGCCGCTTTGTGCTCCGTCGCGGACCCTGAACCTTGCCCATGCATACTGATTGTTTGGTGTGTAAAAAGGAGTAGGCGAGGACATAGTAATACGTTCATCGTTCAATGCGCCATACAGCTCTTGCGTCTCCCGATTAATACCAACTTCGATTGTGTAGTCGGTGTTAAGCTCAAACCCGGAAAGCTGGAAAAACTCGCACTTGTTAACTGACTCAGAAAGCGGTTGACTATTGCCTTCAGCATCTCGGTCCTTAAAGCAAACCTCAGCAAAATCATCTTCGGGTACTGTGCCTAAATGCATTGAGATTTCGATTTCGACATCGCCGGTTCGCACATCTTCACCAAGACCTCCGTCGGCGATACTATTGTAAAACCTGCCTTGTGTTTCATATCTTAATTGTCCAACAGTAGGGCGCTCTCCCAGAAACTGACCAGTAGAACTGACTGAGTTCATTGCCCGGCGTGAATTTAATTCGTATGCGGCGCGTTCATCGCTTGTGGGATCTGAATGAATAATATTAACCAGTAAGCCTGCGTCATCCACTGTGGCAACGTTGTCAGGATTTGCCAGTGAATTTGTGTATATGCCGAAATCGGCGTTGACGGTATCGGAAGAAAAATCGTCTGCAAAACTCTGTGCTTTGGCTGTGTTGTAGCAAAAACAAAGTCCAATTGTGGTCAAAGCGGGTGCCAAGGCGGGATGAATAAAAAATTTCACTAAAAACTCCTTTGGATTAGTGTTCAGCTGAATCGGGAGAGCGATGGTAGTTTGTGTGTTGGCTTGTCACACTCACCTGAATTGGTAGTAGCGAGTAATTTGCGAAGTGAGTCAATAGAAACTGAGCAACAGATCGAGCTTTTACTTTATTCGCTGCGCAATGCCTGCACCGGTTTCATTCTGGCGGCACGCCTGGCAGGCAGGAACCCTGATAAAAGCCCGACGATAACAGACACGACCAATGCAAAGATGACCTGCTTAGGCGAAGGAATTAATGGAAAGTTAGTGATGTTGGCCAGTACCGTACTGGCTATTGTGCCAATGAGCAATCCTAATAAACCGCCGACGGCACTGATTAAACCCGCTTCCATTAAAAACTGCGTCATGATGTCTTTTTCGCGTGCGCCTATGGCTTTACGCACACCAATTTCTCGGGTTCGTTCCAGCACGGCAGTGCCCATGACGTTCATGATGCCCATGCCGCCAACCAACAATGAAATGGATGCGCTGACAATACCGATAATGGCAACGCCGTTAAGAATTTTATTTGTGGTTTCAATGTAGCTGGCCATGGTTTCAGCACGATACGCAATGCCCACCGGGTGAGCCGATAACAACCTATCGGTAACCAGGTCGCCAATTTCTGCAGCGCGGTCGAAGTCTTCAACTTTTATTTGCAAGTTTCGAATGTCTTCGTGCCCAACCATGCGTTGCATGGTGGTGTAGGGCATGACGATTCGATCGTTGGCGTTTTGCCCCCCGGCTGAACCTATGCTGGCCAAAAAGTCACGGCTTTTTGAAGCCAGTAAACCCACCACCAAAAACCGCTTACCATCGACGTAAATTCGTTGGCCTATTGGCTCTGTGCCAGGCTCCATTAATGCATTGGCAATCTCGGGGCCCAGCAGTACCACCGGTTGTCTAGTGTTAATATCGTTTTGGTTTAATAAGCGACCAGTGGTAATCGTGTCGTTGGCAATGGTGGTGTAGTCACGCCCAACGCCAATGACGGTGGCGTTAACCTCACGGCTACCTTGTTTGCTGACCCAGTCGTAGTGACCGCGCACATCCGGGGTGATGTTTCTGATACCCAGTTGTTTTTTATCTGCCTGCAGTGATAAGAAGTCTTCATTGGTGATGCCCGAGCCACCTTTTTCGCGCAACTTGACGTCTTGCACATTCCAGTTTCGGTACACCCAAACTGAATTTAAACCAAAGGTTTCAAGTTCGCGATAAATTAAATGATTACCGCCGCGACTAATGGTGCCTACGGCCATAACGGCCGCTATACCAATGGTGATACCCAATACCGAAAGCGCCGACCGGCGTCTATGAACATTTAAGGCTTGTAGAGCCTGGGTTACATTGCTAAGCCATCGGTTCATGCAGCCAACCCCTGATCAACAATTTTGCCATCACGCATGCGTATCACTCGGCTGGCAAACGCGGCTATTTCTTCCTCGTGCGTGACCATAACAATGGTCTTGCCGTTTTGATGCAAGCGCTGAAACAAATGCATGATGTCTATGCCGGTTTCAGTATCCAGGCTGCCGGTAGGTTCATCGGCAATCAGCACCGCTGGATCATTAACCAGGGCTCTGGCAATTGCCACACGTTGTTGTTGCCCACCAGAGAGTTCGCTGGGTTTATGGTTTAGCCTGTCGCCCAGGCCAAGCTCGGTTAGACGTTGTACAGCATTTGATTGACGCTTGGTTTTTTTTAAGCGTGTGTACAGCATGGGTAACTCGACATTGGCCTGTGCGGTTAGTTGGGCAATGAGGTTAAAGCTTTGAAACACAAACCCTAAATTGTATAAGCGCAACTCTGCCAGCGTATCGCTGTTTAACGAAGGTACGCTTTGGCCTTTAAACTGGTAGCTGCCCGCATCAAAATTATCGAGCATGCCAATAATGTTGAGTAGTGTGCTTTTACCCGAACCCGATGGCCCCATAATGGCCACGAATTCTCCCTCATTAATGGTCAGGTTAACGTTCTTTAGTACAATCAGCAAAGACGTATCGACACTACCGTAGGCTTTGGATAGTTTACTAATGGAGATCATGCTTATTGAATCTCAATAGGCATATCATGGTAAAACCGGGTGTTTCGGCTGCTTATCACAGTATCGTTTTCAGATATCCCGTTAGTGATTTGCGCATGGGTGTTGTTTTGTAAGCCAACGGTCACCGGTGTTAATTTCGCTTTGCCATCAACCGCTAAAAACACCACATACTCATCCGGCTCTTGCTCTGTCATGGCCGACAACGGCAGTGTTAGTGCATCCTCCACCTGTTCGAGTATCAGTTCTGCATCGACCTCTTGCCCCAGCAATAGTGGTGGCGCATCATCACCAAAGCCAAAACGAATAGCCACAGCTTTCGCGTCGCGATCGTTGTACTCGATGGTGGGTGCTATCCACGTCACTGTTGATTCCCATTGCTTGTCGGGTGCGGTTTCTGTACTGAGCGTGACGGTTTGATCGAGCGATACCAAAGCCCAGTCGCTGGCATCGACCTGTGCCTCTATCATGTAGCCATCTTTGGCAGCCAGCTCAAATAAAGGTGCACCAGCTTCCACCCATTGACCGGCTTCGGTGGCTTCTTGTATGACCACGCCATCGAAAGGGGCGCTAACCGTGGTGTTTTCTACCTGTAAGGTGGCCAGGGTGATATCTGATTTTGCCACCGCCAATGCGGCTTGGGCGCTGCGCAAGTCATCAAGGCTGTCGTCCAGTGATTGTCGGGACGCGTTGCCCGCTTGTGACAGGTTTTTTAATCGCGTGTAGGTTCTGGAAGCAGAGTTAAGTTTTTGCTCGCTGTACTGAAGTTCAGCATTGGCTTTTTCAAGTAAGGTGTTGGAGCGTTTGTTGTCGAGCACTGCCAATGCCTGACCGGCCTTTACAGCCATGCCTTCACGTGCTTTTATTTCGCCGATTTCACCATCGAGCAAGGCCGTGATGGTGACAATCTGGTTGTTCATGACCTCGGCATTCAAGTCCAGAATGGTCGCCAGGTTTTGTTTTACAGGTTTAACAGCGCTGACGCGGGTGGGTGGCTCTGGTTTAAAAAAGTGCCAGGCAATCGCTGCAACGACTAACAGTAGTAAGACAACAATCAGCAGCTTTTTCCACACAGCACATTCCCTATCCGTCAGCGCAAATAACACGAGCATTAATGATGCTACGGCTAAGAGTATAGTAACGTATGCGCAGCCCGTTAAACGGTGTTCTGGTTCACGGCAATGTAGGGAAGGCTAGCAAATGCGTATGCTGTGTCACACCAGTAGCTGCACTCACAGCGACTTAACGGCTTGGTAACTTTGCTGATAACGAGCGAACTGCGCTGAAAAATCATCCAGCAGGGCAGCCTGCGGTTCGATGGTTTTCTTAATTGGCGGTTTTGAGCAAACCACCTGTGGACTGGCAGATTCTGCCGCAATCATGCCTAAACGCGCGGCACCCAAGCCTGCACCAAAATCACCATCCTGCGTGGTGTGCAAGGGCAAGTTCAGCGCTGATGCAATCAGCTGCAACCAATAAGGCGATTGCGAACCACCACCAATGGCATACGCGCTGTCCAAAGAGGTGCCGGCGGTAGACAATGCGTCCTGACAATCACGGAACGCAAACGCCACACCTTGTAAAACGGCTTTTGTCATGGCGGTGGCATCCGTGTTATGGCTTAAACCCAGAAATACGCCGCGTGCCGCAGCATCGTTATGCGGCGTACGCTCACCGCCAAGGTAGGGCAGGTAAATGACATCGGTTGGAGACGCTTCGCCGCTTTCTAACGCGGTTGTCAGTTGTTCAGGTGATTGCCCCAACACGCCTGCTAACCAATTCAATGAGTCGGTTGCTGCGAGTATCACGCCCATTTGATGCCACGTGTCTGGCAAGGCATGACAAAAAGCATGCACGGCGCTTTGTGCATTAGGTTGATAATTTGCATTAGCGGCGAACAGCACACCCGATGTGCCCAAGGACAAGAACGCATTGCCCGGTGACACGGTTCCCATGCCGCATGCCGATGCAGCGTTGTCGCCTGCGCCGCCGGCCACGACCACCGTTTCACTCATGCCAAAGCGAGCAGCTAATGATGGTCGTAGGGTGCCTGACACCGATGTGCCTTCAACCAATGAGGGCATGTGTTCTTTGCCTAGACCAGTGGCGTTGAGCAACTCGCTCGACCAGTCGCGTTTGGCAACGTCGAGCCAACCGGTACCGGCCGCATCAGACATTTCAGATACGTGTTCGCCGGTTAACCACAAACGTGCATAGTCTTTGGGCAGCAGTACCTTATTGACTTGATCGAACAGCTCGGGCTCGTTGTTGGCTACCCAGGCTAGTTTGGGTGCGGTGAATCCCGGAAACAAAATATTGCCACAACGCATTCTGGATGCTGGCGTATCCAGCTCGGCAGCCTCAGCATGACTGCGTGTGTCATTCCAAAGAATGCACGGGCGCAGTACCTTATCGGCTTTATCCAGTAGCGTGGCGCCATGCATGTGTCCAGACAAGCCAATACCGCGCACCGCAGACAGGTGCTTGGGTTGGTCCTGTTGCAATTGCGTCAGTGTGGCTTCTATGCCACTCACCCAGCTCTGTGGGTCTTGCTCTGACCAACCATCTGCTGGTCGGCTAACATCCATGCTTGCAGTGCTGCTGGCAATGATGTTCTGTTGTGCATCCATCAAAACAGTTTTTACACTTGATGTGCCCAGATCAATACCAAGATACATAGTGGTTACTCTTGTGCTGTTGGTGGGTACCAATACGATACGTGTGCGTCGCCGCGTTCAATAACGGCAAAGTGATTGGCAAACAAACGAAAGGCTGCACTCCATTCACCATCAGGCCATTGCACACGCACGGTGGCACGCTCAGCAACGCCCAACCCGACATGCACAAAACCCAACTGACCGGATGCGTGACCGCCACCAAGTTTTATGTGGCGCACTTGCGTTTTGTTTCCGGTTTTAATGGCAAGCTTGGCGCCCAGTGCTTGTCGGTTGATGCCGTTCTGTTTTAGTTCAATGGCTAGCCAGTTACCACCTTGTCTGGGGCCGTGCTCACTGGCAAACCCGGTATTGCGAAAAAGGCTGACGGGTGCGCCGCGGTTAACCACCAGTAAGTCGAGCAGTCCATCGGCATTAAAATCAGTCACGCTAGCGCCACGACCACGGCGATCAAGCGCAATGCCGGCTTTGTCGCCGCGCTCAACAAAGCGACCATCGTGATTGCCCAACAATAAGTTATCTGGATCAAAACGCGCGAAGTCTTCCATGCGTTCAACGTTGCCTTTAGCAATGTATAAGTCGAGCAGGGTGTCGTTGTTGATGTCGGCAAATTGCGCGTGCCAGCCTGTGGAAGGTTTTAAGTCTTCGCCGGTGTAGGGCCTGTGCGCGGTAGCGCCGCGTTGGTAGGCGATGTCTTCGTATACGGGGCGTTGTTCTTCGCTGGCTTGAACCACATCAACGGTTTGTATTTTGGTATCACCCATTGATGTTAAAACGTACTCGGGAAATCCGTCGGCGTTTAAATCACCTTCAGCGATGCCCATCCCCCAAATAACCAGTGATTGCCAGCCATCTGCTCTGGTGAACAGTCGTGGGTATTTCCCGCTGCTGATATTCCACAGTTGTTCTTCGCCACCACGATGGTAGTGCCGGTCATTTGTGATGCGCAGTGCCTCTTTGCCGCTTTTGTTCCAGTCAGTGAACAACATTGACAAGGAGCAATGCCCCGGTGAAAGTGTTAGCGGTTCACTGTAATTTGCCTGGTTGTTGTCGTTGTTGAGTGGACGCAGTAGTTGATTGTCTTCGCACGTGCCCCACGGTGAGCCGGGTGCGGTTCTGTCAACGTAATTGCCTATGGCCAACGTCGGGTGCGACTGGCCGTTTTCAAAGGTGGCCGAAAAGGCGGTACTCCATGCAGAACCACCATCGAATCCAAAGCTTGCGTTTGCTTGTGTGAACGTGCAATTTGGCCCGCCTTTTAACAGCTGGTTTTCGCCAACGCGCAAAATGACCAAGTCTATCCAGTCATCGTTATCGATGTTGATTGGGTATGCGCCTGTTACACGCTCGATGCTGGTGCTTTGTTGTGTGCTTTTTTCAAATGCGAGCGTACCACCGGTTTCGCTGCGGTTTATAAACAGGGCAGACTCATTGGCACCGCCGGCAATAAACACATCCGGTATGCGATCAGCATTACAATCGAAGGTTGCTACACCGCCCCCCACAAAGTATTCCCATGGGCCATCATATTGGATGGTTAATCCGGCAGCGCTTGCTTCTTCAGCGTAAATTGGCACATCGGCATGAAAGGCCATAGGCTCAGATTCGGCCACGACGCTCATGCTACAAACGCTGCTTATGGCAAGCACATAAGTTTTTGCACATCGCGCAACAGAATGATTCACGGTTTAATCACCAGCGTTTTTAAGAAAGCGGTGATGTCGCTTTTTTCGGTTTCGTTAAGCTTGACGTAAACGTCTCGGGAATCTCTTGCATCTCCTCCATGTGCGCTGATGATATCCACCAGTGTGGTTAAGTCACCGCGATGCCCGTAAGGGGCTGTTGAGCCAATGCCCCATAATTCTGAGGTCATAAACACATTGCGTTCGACAAAGCGCTGCGACAGTAACTCATTACCCAGGTGATCGACTTTGTTGTCGGCGATAACGTGGCGCTTTAAGTCACCAAACAGCGGTACTAACCACCGACCCTGTGCGTCTTTTTCTAAACGTGATGCCCAGTCCAGCAAAGCCAGGTCATAAACCGTGTTGTTGGTCGCACCGTTTTCCCCGGTTCTTAATGTACCGGCTGCATCCATTGGCCCAGGGTCTGCAAACACCAGTGAGTCTAAAGGCAAGGTGCGTTGATGGCACGCGTTGCAACCAATCTCATCAAACTTTTTAGAGCCGCGGGCTGCAGCTGCAGTCCATGAAGCCGGTAAGTCGGTTTCTACAGTGGGTGGTTGTAACGTGGCTTGCCATAACACCAGCGCTGAAACATCCGCGTCACTGATTTCATTGGTGACTTGATCTTCGTCGAAATCGTCTGTGCCAGTCCAACGCGGACCAAAACGTTCGTTGGCCTGCATGCCATGGTGATGATTAAGCGCATTAACACTGAACTGTCTCAGTGAGGTAATCACGCCTTTTTGGCTGAACGGTTTAATAATTAAATCGGTGTCGATACCTTCAAGTCGCTTGGTGCTAACCACGCCATCGGGGTGTATGTCGAGCTTGCCAAAGTTAACACCTTTAGTGACCAGATCAACGGTGGTTGTTTCACCGGTACTGCGTGCCAGGGCTAAACCGGTTTGACGCAGTTTGGCCAGCTCGGTGCTCATTTCGCGCGCCAGTAACTCAACCAGTCCAGCGCCAAATAAATGATTGGTGTTACGTTCGTTTGAAAATTGTGGGTCGGTGGTATCGAAGTCGGCCAGCTGAAAGCCTTCAGACACAAACACGTTTGCAACAAAGTCACCTGCGCCGCCAATGGCTGGTTGATTGTGGCAGCTGCTGCAGGCAGACGCATCCAAACCGGCGGTTCGGCTGAACTCTTCGCGCGCTGCGCGTTTTCTTTTTGTGGGGATTATTGCCTGGGTTGCCATGGGTCGACCGACGCCATCTTGCGTGGTGAAAGCAGCGTTAAACAAAGCCTCACCCTGATCAAGCAGTTTCAGCAATGTGGTTTTATCCAGCTCGCCTTCCAGCAAAGCGGCATCAGTGTGTACAGGTAAGGCTGCGTCATCCCACGGATTGATACTGTTGTTGGGTTCACTGGCTTGTGCAAACGCGACGGCGCCGTAAAGGCAAAAGCTCAACGTGAAGCCGGACAATAATGGCTGGTTATTACAGTTAAGCGTTCTCATACTGGACATTGCTTGGCTTGAATTGGAGTCATTTTATTTTGCGCCGATGCTGCATCTTCGGTGGCATTGGCCAGCTCGCGATCGACAATGGCCAAAGAATCAATACGCAATCCATCGAGCAGCAATGGCGTATCCTGCTTATAAAGGTGGAGCAAGTGCGCAATATCGCTTGGGCTACGGCGCATGTTCATTATGGCTTTATCGATTTCGGGTCGCATGAGCTCAACGGCTTCGGTGTTGTGCCCGACTAAGGCCACTGGTATGGGGTCGAACAAGGTGAACACCGATACCAGCCCAGCGCCGATGGCTTTTCCGGCCATTTTAAAGGCTTCCACGGCGTGAGGTTCGTTGTTGTGTGCAGCCGTGACTAATGCTTGAAAGATCTCCGGATTAACTTCCTTGCTGGGAATAGGGCTGGTCTGATCATCTTGAGCGTTGCGCAAAATGCCGTAGTCGGCCGCGTACGCTTCTATGCAGCCGCGTTTGCCACAACGACAATTCGCACCGTCTTTAATAAACGGTATGTGGCCAATTTCTAATGCAGAAGACTGTGCGCCAGAAAACACCTGGCCCGATAAATACAAGCCCATACCAATACCGTGTGATAGCAATATGGTGGCGAAACTTTCGCCCAGAGGTTCTGTTTCATTGTTGTACAAGCTTGCTGCGATTAAACTGCAATCATTATTGACAGACACCGGTACACCAAATTCTGTACGCAACGTTTGAGCTACGGGAACACGCTCGATGGCAATGATCGGAGACCACAGAAGTTCGCCCAATGCTGAATCGGTTGCACCCTGAAAACCAAAACTGATAGCTGTCAGTTGCGCGTCTGGGAATTTTTTCAGCTCTTTATGAATGCCATTGATGATCAGCTTATTGAGTTGTTTTTCACTGAGTGTGGTGGTCTCAACCATTTGGTTGCTAGTTGATACAGTGTCACCAGCGTAGTCGATAGCGCAGATGGTCAGTTGATCAATAATCAGCGACACCGTTATGGAAAGGGCCGCATCAGCGCGTAATGCGATGCTCGTTTGCGGTCGTCCTCGCCTGATTTTGTCACTGGGTGCTGTGGTGGAGGTGACAATACCCTGATCACTCATTAATCCCAGAAGCGTTGACAATGCAGCCTGACTTAACCCGGTTATTTTTCCTACTTCGGCGCGGGATAGTGCACCTTCTTTACGTAATGTGCGCAAGATGCGGTGCCGATTTTCAGCCCGCAAGTCGTCGCTGCGCATGATGGTTGAGTCGTTCATTTTGCTCAATGAATAAAAATCTTAAAAATAACTTGACACATTTTCTCGTGGATGTCACTATTTTTTTCAGTCGTGAAAATATTCGACTCAAACTGCCGCGACGCAAGTGCGGTCGCGTACATTAATATTTTGGAGTGAGCATGAAAAAGAGTTCTATAGCGTTGTTAACAGCAAGCGCCGTGTTGTTTTCCGGTAGCGTTTTTGCTGAAGGAAAGACCGTTGGCGTTTCATGGAAAGTCTTCCAGGAAGAGCGCTGGAAGCGTGACGAAGCCGTTATCAAGGAAATCGTTGAAGCCAATGGCGACAAGTACATTTCGGCTGATGCACAGGGTTCTGCTGGTAAGCAGTTAACCGATGTAGAGTCACTTATATCTCAAGGCGCTGACGTGATCATGATTGTGCCTTTCGACTCAGAAGCCATATTGCCAGCGGTAGAGCAAGCCTCTGCTGAAGGTATTCCAATGATTGCCTATGATGTTCAAATCGAGCATCCAGATGCACTGTACGTGACTTTTGATAACGTGGGTGTTGGCCGACTAATGGCGTCAACCATGCTCGAAAGCGGTATGACCGAAGGCAACTTTGCATTCATTAAAGGTGACCAGGGCGACCCTAATGCCACATTCCTGTTCGAAGGCATCATGGAAGTTCTACAACCCAACATCGATTCGGGTGCCATTAAAAACGTTTGCGAAACCTTCACCGATGGTTGGAAGCCAGAAAACGCTCAGAAAAACATGGAGCAATGCCTGACTTCTCAAGACAACAAAATCGATGCTGTTATTTCTGAAAACGACGGTATGGCCGGTGGTGTTGTGGCGGCACTTGAAGCACAAGGTATGGCTGGCAACGTTCCTGTAACCGGCCAAGACGGTGACCTTGCTGCACTTAATCGTGTTGCTCGTGGTACTCAGCTGGTATCAGTCTGGAAAGATTCGCGTGCACTGGGTAAAGTGGCTGCCGAAGCTGCTTTGATGCTGGCCGATGGCAAAACCATCGCAGACATCCCGGGCACTGCACCATTTGATGGTGGTAAGCGCGGTGTTGAAGTGACGTCAATCCTGCTGGAGCCAAATCCAATCACTTCCAGTAACCTGAGTGACGTTATTGAGGCTGGCTGGATTTCAAAAGAAAAAGCCTGTGAAGGTGCACAAGACGGTGTTGCTGGCTGTTAATCAGCTTTTATAGTTTGGTGGGGCCACATCATGCATCGATTTATGCATCGATTGATGTGGCCTTCCATACACTAAACGTGTTGTGCCAGCGTACTCGCTCCTGAGCCGTGCTGGTCGTTTTTATCCCCTGTAGTTTGCTTAGCTAAGTCTTATTGGAGAGTTAACTGTGTCCGACCCGAATCAAGATAAACAAGACAGCGCACTGGTGCGTTTTCTACGTGCAACAGAAGTGGATACACGACTTCTGGGAATGATTGGCGCGTTGATGCTCATTTGGCTGGGTTTTCATTTTTATGGCGTCATTGTGAATGACTATGGGGCGTTTTTAACGCCACGAAATTTGTGGAATTTGTCGGTCCAGACATCATCGATTGCTGTTATGGCTACCGGCATGGTGTTGGTCATTGTGACACGACATATCGATTTGTCGGTGGGCTCCTTGTTGGGCTTTACCGCCATGATCATGGGAGTCACGCAAGTTTGGGTGTTGCCACAATTTCTTGGTCTTGGGCATCCGCTTATCTGGGTTATCACTGTGGTCGTGGGTATTACTTTTGGTGCATTGATTGGCGCTTTTCAAGGGTTTTTGATTGCCTACCTCAGTATCCCGGCTTTTATCGTCACACTCGGCGGTTTGCTGATTTGGCGCGGCGCATCTTATCTGGTGGCGCGAGGTGAAACCATTGCTCCGGTTGATCAAACATTTTCACTGATTGGTGGTGGCCCACACGGAACCATCGGTGCAACAGGATCTATCATTGTTGGGGTCGTGTTTGCTTTTTTTATTATTTTGTTACTGATTAATGGCAGACGTCAGCGTTTGCGTTTCGGGTTTCCAACACGGCCAATGTGGGCAGAACTGCTGATTGGTGGTGTCGGGGTCGGATTTGTTGCAGCTGCGGTTATGGTGATGAACGCGTACCCATGGCCTAAAGGCGTGGTTAAAAAATACGCGGCGGCAAACAACATTGAAGTACCCGAAGGTGGAATATTTATATCGCATGGTTTTGCCATTCCAATTCTTATCGCCATTGGGGTGGGTGTGCTGATGACATTTCTGGCTAATCGCACGCGTTTTGGTCGATACGTGTTTGCTATTGGTGGCAACCCGGAAGCCGCTGAGCTCGCCGGTATCAACACAAAAAAAATGACTATGCTGATTTTTGCATTGATGGGCGCACTGACAGGTATTGCGGCTGTTATTGCCAGTGCCCGACTGAAGTCGGCTACCTTGGCGCTGGGTCAGTTCGATGAGCTGTATGTTATTGCCGCCGCGGTCATTGGTGGAACATCGTTCGCTGGCGGTATTGGCACAATTTACGGTGCAATTCTGGGTGCTTTGGTTATGCAGTCGTTGCAATCAGGCATGGTATTGATTGGGTTTGATGCTGCAATACAACAAATGGTTGTTGGTGGTGTTCTGGTTGTCGCCGTATTTCTTGACAACTTATATCGCCGCAACTCGGCGTAGCTAATAAGGATAATCTTATGGAAAATCATGCTCAGATAAATCCTGATCAAAACGCGGCGCAAGCTGTGCCTTTAGTTGAGATGAAAGACATCTCGATTTCGTTTGGCGGTATCCATGCGGTGGATAAAGCCAGTTGTGACTTGTACCCAGGGGAGGTTGTTGGCTTGCTGGGGCATAACGGGGCTGGCAAATCCACGCTCATTAAAATACTTTCTGGCGCGTACACGCGAGACAGTGGCGCCATCTATGTTGATGGTAAGGAGGCAACCATTACCAATCCGCGCCATGCAAAAGAGTACGGAATAGAAACTATTTATCAAACACTGGCCTTGGCTGATAACGTGGATGCGGCAGCTAATCTTTATTTGGGTCGTGAGTTATTAACGCGTTGGGGCACACTCGATGATGCGGCCATGGAAGCGGAAACACGTAAAGTAATGAATCGGTTAAACCCGAACTTTACGCGTTTTAAAGACCCGGTTAAACAACTCTCGGGTGGTCAGCGACAATCGGTTGCCATTGCACGCGCTATTCACTTTAATGCGCGCATTCTGATTATGGATGAGCCCACAGCAGCCCTTGGTCCACAGGAAACAGAACAAGTAGGGCAGCTTATTCATCAACTCAAAGCCGATGGCATTGGAATATTTTTAATTAGCCATGATATCCACGATGTGTTTGATTTGGCTGATCGCGTGGTTGTTATGAAAAACGGTGCGGTGGTTGGCGCGGCACGCACCAGCGATGTCAGCAAAGACGAAGTCCTGGGCATGATCATTTTGGGTAAATGCCCACCAGGAGCAACACCCGGACCTGGCGCACTGCAAGAATAAAGAGTCAACTTAAAACGTAAAGAAAAAACATCGGCTTAAACTAACGGCGTAAACAATTATGGGTACAAAATTTTTTGGTGACATTGAGCGCATTAATTTTGAGGGGCCGGATTCGCGTAACCCTTTGAGCTTTCGATATTACAATCCCGACGAAATGGTGCTTGGCAAACGCATGGAAGACCACCTGCGTTTTGCCGCTTGTTATTGGCACAATTTTGTATGGCCTGGCGGTGACCCGTTTGGTGGGCAGACATTTGAGCGGCCCTGGTTTGGTGACACCATGGACGATGCCAAGTTAAAGGCCGATGTGGCTTTTGAAATGTTTACAGCGCTTGGTGTTCCGTATTTTTGTTTTCATGATGCGGATGTCCGGCCAGAAGGTGATTCGTTTGCACAGAACACACGCAATCTTGAAGAGATAAGCGAATACTTTGCACAAAAAATGTCGGATACCGGCATCAAGTTGTTGTGGGGAACGGCCAATCTATTTTCGCACCGCCGCTTCATGAGCGGCGCTGCGACCAACCCAGACCCCGAAGTGTTTGCGTTTGCAGCCGCCACGGTTAAAACCTGCATGGACGCCACCAAAAAACTCAACGGCGAAAACTACGTGTTGTGGGGTGGTCGCGAAGGCTACGAAACCTTGCTGAATACTCATTTAGGCAAAGAGCTCGATCAACTGGGCCGTTTTCTTAACATGGTGGTGGAATACAAACACAAAATCGGCTTTGATGGCGCTATTTTAATTGAACCAAAACCACAGGAACCCACCAAACATCAATATGACTATGATGTAGCGACAGTGTATGGTTTTTTGAAGCGCTACGGATTAGAAAACGAAGTAAAGGTCAACATTGAACAAGGACATGCCATCCTGGCGGGACACTCATTTGAGCACGAGTTGGCCACCGCTGACGCGTTGGGTATTTTTGGTTCCATAGACATGAATCGTAACGATTACCAATCCGGATGGGACACTGACCAATTCCCTAACAACGTGCCTGAAATGGCGCTAGCGTATTATATGGTGCTGCGCGCAGGCGGATTTACCACAGGCGGAACTAACTTTGACGCCAAATTAAGACGTCAGTCGCTTGACCCTGACGATCTACTGGCCGCGCACATCGGTGGTATGGATTGTTGTGCTCGGGGCTTAAAAGCGGCCGCCAGCATGGTAGAAGATAAAGCCCTGTCGGCACCGTTGGATGCTCGTTACGCAGGTTGGGAGTCCGATTTGGCCGATAAAATGATGAGTGGAAAGATGGATTTTGATGCTATTGCACAACATGTGCTAGATAATGACATCAATCCTGAGCCGCGCTCAGGGCAACAAGAGAAACTCGAAAACATTGTTAATCGCTACGTCTAAAAGTTTCATGCGCACATGCAAGGCTTACCTGCGCGGCAACACCTTGCGTCAGTTGGTACGTTTGCGACAGTGTGTGAGCTTGCCTCAGTGTGTGACTAATTTAGCTGTGACCAAGTTAGCGGTGACTAAATTAGCTCCGTGGTTTTTTCTGATCGCGGTGTTGAGTCCGGCTAGCGCGCAGGAATTGGCCATTTGTTCTCAGGCACAACGACCCAGCTGCCCATCGGCACTGAATGATGTTGCCGATTCCGAATTTACGTTTTCCCGATTAATATTCGCCGACAATCAACGCGCGATAAATGATTTGGGCGATCGTATCGGCTACCCGCACTGGCAAGCTGATTGTTCTGAAAGCGAGCCGCATTTTATCGCTGCCATGAAGCGACTCACGCGTGTGGACACCAACGAACAAAGTCAATCTATATCGCTGTTGGATGAGCGCGTATACGACTATCCAATGCTGTATATCGTTGAAGCTGGCTTCGCCTCATTCGGTCCTCAAGAGAGTGACACCTTGCGTGAGTATTTGTTGCGCGGTGGTTTTTTATTGGTTGACGACTTTCACGGCAGCTACCAATGGGAGCAGTTTGAAGACTGGATATCGGCGGTGTTTCCCGACCGAGACATCGTAGACATCCCTGAAAATCACGATATCTTTAATGTGCATTTTCCCATCGAGGAATTTATTCAGATTCCCGGACTTCGCGCCTTGTGCTTAAACCCCGGAGAGACGTGGGAGCTGCCTATTTCAAAAAGCATGGCTGTGGTTGAAAGTAATTCCTCACGACAACAACCACGCTGGCGCGGCATACTCGATGACGATGGCCGCGTGATGGTGATCGTTAACTGGAACATGGATCTGGGCGATGCCTGGGAGCATGCAGACATGGAGGAGTACAGCGCGCTGTACACAGCCACAGCATACCGTTTGGGTGTTAACTACGTTATCTACGGAATGACACACTAACTGGCGCCATTTCTGGCGCCGGCATTTTATCTAAGCGATCGTTGGTATATGCAAGCCAACCATATGCTGCATTACGCGCAATACCTGCGTGCTATAGCCATACTCGTTGTCATACCAAACATACAACACGCAGCGCTTGTCTTCGGCTAATGTGGCCACGGAATCAAAGATAGCGGGCTCTGGTGTGCCAACCAAGTCAGTTGATACAACCTCGGTTGAATACGAGTAGTTTATCTGCAAGCTAAGCTCAGAGTTAAACGCCATTTCCCGAACATAGCTGTTGATTTCATCGCGATTGGTTGCCTTCTTGAGATTAAGGTTGCAAACCGCCATGGACACGTTGGGCGTGGGCACACGAATAGCGTTACCGCTGAGTTTGCCGGCCAGCTCGGGTAATGCTTTGGCAACCGCTTTGGCAGCCCCAGTGCTGGTCAACACCATATTCAGCGGTGCGCTGCGACCACGTCGATCCGCCGTATGAAAGTTATCTATCAGGTTTTGATCGTTGGTGTAGGAATGCACCGTTTCAACATGCCCGTTTTCGATACCGAATTTATCGTTGATGACTTTTAAAATTGGGGTGATTGCATTGGTGGTACAGCTGGCAGCACATAAAATGTTGTCAGCATCGTCAATCATGTGTTCGTTAACACCGTAAACGATGTTTTTTATGGCTCCACTGGCGGGGGCTGTTAACAGTACCTTACTCGCACCCTTTGGCACCAGGTGCCGACTTAAGGCTTCTTCATCTTTAAATACACCGGTGTTGTCAACGATCAGCGCGTTATTGATACCGTAGCTGGTGTAGTCGATATCTTCTGGCTGATTTGCGTAGATGACTTTTATAAAGTTGCCGTTGGCGATGATGGCGCTTTGTTCTTCATCGACATTGATATGACCATTAAACGGTCCGTGAATTGAATCACGGCGCAGCAGGCTGGCGCGTTTTTTCAAATCACCGTCGCGTCCGCCACGCACAACAATGGCACGCAGACGCAACGGGTTACTTGATGTGGTTCTCTCAATGAGCAGTCGAGCCAATATACGACCGATTCGACCAAAGCCGTATAGAACTATGTCGCGTGGTTCATCCAGTAAGGTGCTTTCGTCTTTTAGCTCAGCCGTTTTTTGTTTTAAGAAACCGTGTAGATCGCTGTCGTCATCGGTGCTGACTAAACCTGCGCCTCTTGCATGGTAGGCAAGCTGGCCAATATCGATACGGGAAGAACCCGGCGTGATCTTTACCAACAAACGCAACAAACGGGAGGTCTCGGCCACTGATACAGACTCGCCAACCACTTGCAGTGACAACCTGTGTGCCTTGATAATATCGATGGTGGAGGCGTTCATCAATTTGCGCCCGAAAACGGTCACGATGACACCGCGATCGCGGTAGAGGCTTCCCACGGCAGGGATCATTTGCTCTGCCAAAGATTGTTCCTGAATGTATGCGTCTAGGTAAGAATTTTCGTTGTTCACGGGTAAGCTGGGCCTCATCTCGGTATTTTCGTGCTCTGGCCCGGTTTCCTGGGGCACAAAGAGCCATTCTGGCGAAATTGATGCAGATTATATCGGCAGTTATTTGGTAGCCATGAGACGGGCTGGACTCTTAGTTGTGAATGGGTCGTGAATGTGTTGCTAATGGGTCGTGAAATCGCTCGTGAATGGGTAAAGTCATTGTTTCGACGGTGGATTGGCGTTAGTGCGCGTCTCGGGCAAAAAAGAGTGTGCTGAGGCCAGCCCGAATCAAGGCTTTAGGGACAAGTGTTTACACGGGCAGCAAGAAAACTTTGATACCATGAGAGATCGTTCACACTCTTGCTTGCCCCCGGCCTCGTAATGGAATCAAAAGCATCGCACAGAACGCTCCAGCCGGGCGAAATGCTTAATTGGTACCGCATAGAGCGCATTCTCGGCCGCGGTGGATTCGGTGTCATCTATTTGGCAACCGATACCAATCTTGATCATCAAGTCGCCATCAAAGAGTATATTCCCAGCGATGTCGCTCACCGCGCCGGTGACTCCAAAGTGCATCCCATTACCGAAGACCACAGCGATATGTTTCGCTGGGGTATGGATCGCTTCATCAAAGAGGCGCGTAATTTAGTCAAATTCAAGCACCCTAATATTGTTCGCGTCATGTCGGTTTTCCAGGAAAACAACACGGCGTATATGGTCATGGAATTTGAAGAAGGCGAAGACCTTCGAAGCTTCTTGCGCAAACCCGATGCCAATAACGAAGCCACACTGAAACAACTTATATTGCCGGTGTCCAAAGGTTTGGCCGAGGTACATCGTCATGGCTTCATACATCGCGATATTAAGCCTGCCAATATTCTGGTTAGAAAAGATGGCAGTCCGGTGCTGCTCGATTTTGGGTCGGCTCGCAATGCCAGTAAATTCACTCAACAGAGTCTTACGGCTCTGGTGTCGGTAGGCTATGCGCCGCTTGAGCAATACAACTCTGAAACAGACGAACAGCAAGGGCCGTGGACCGATATCTACGCATTGGGTGGAACGCTTTATTACGCCATCAGTGGTAAAGACCCCATAGAAAGTACACGGCGGGGAGCTGCGTTACTAAACGGGGGCAAAGACCCGCTTATTGCAGCAACGTACCTGGGTGAAGGTAAGTACTCGCCGGCTTTTTTAAGTGCAATTGATTGGGCACTTCAATTTGGTATTGCTGATCGACCCCAAACTCTGGCGGATTGGATTCCGGCGTTATTAACGGATAACACCGATCCAATAACTGGGCTTGCGCCTCACAGCTCCAGCACCGCTGCACCAATAACCCGAAGTGGGGCCGGCAGAGATCAGGCGGTTGCAAATCAATCCAGTGTCGATACCAAAACCATGAACGAGCTTAGCGATGCAACGGTGCTTTCGCGTGAGCGTCGATCGTTCAGGTCCAATGCGGCAAACTCTGCACCACCAATAAACGACACAACAGATGGTGCAGGTAATGGTCTGCGCAACCTGGCCATGCTCGCCTTGTTGATGTCGGGAGTTGCCCTGGGGCTTTGGTTTCTAACCAGTCAACAACAAGCAGATCAGGATAAACAAGCGCTGCCTGCCACGCAGAGCGAACAACAAAAACAGGCGCAGATAGACGCCGACGCACAAGCTGCGCGTGCGCGTGACCTGCAAAATGAACAGGCAAGGCAGGCAGCGGAAGAACAGGCGGCCGCTCAGCAGGCGGTAGATGAACAGGCGCGGCTTCTTGAGCAACAAAAAGCCCAGGAAGTAGCCGAGCAACTTGCCGCCGAGGCCGAACTTAAGGCGCAAAATGAGGCAAAAGCGGCGGCCGAAGAGCAGGCCAGGCTGGCCGCAGAAAAAGAGACCAGAGAAGCCGAGTTGGCAGCCCAGCAAGAGGCTCAGCGAGCGGCTGAGGCGCAACGAAAGCGCGACGCTGAGCGTGCTGCATTAGAGGCAAAGCGTCTGGCAGAAGCACGGCAGGAACGCCGATTAAAGCAAGCGATTACGGCCGCGCAGAACTCGCTCAGTGTGGGTGATTTCAGCGCTGCCAAAACGCAGTTGGGCATTGCTCAAGGAATCAATGCGGACGATGCCCGGGTGCAAACCTTCGGCTTTGTTTTGCAAGCTGCACTCGATGAACACAATCTACCGGTTAGCGATGCTGATTTTGACGAGGTCACTCGCCGTTTTGACGCGCTCAGGCGCGCCATTGAAACAAAAGACACTGATGCGCTCGATCGGCTGGCTATATCTTCTCGTCAAAGCGAACTGTTTAAGTCTTTGATGCGCAATTTTGAACGTGTGGATGTGTCCATTGCGGGGATTCGTGTGCGTAATGCCGATAAGTCAATCACCGGTTTATTGCGTATTGACGCACTCGTCAGAGCCAATGGTGATCGTTCGTCCCTTTCAGAAGCTAACGCCACAAGGACCATCACCAGTCGGCGTGTCAACGGCGGTTGGTCTAAAATCGAGTGGTGAAGCGTGTTGTCTTATGCCGTGCAGTACGGCGCAGTGCAATACGGTGTGCGCTAGTCGTTAGCGCTATTGGCCAGCGTATCTTGTTGAGCAGCGCCAACACGCGGCGACAATGTGAGAGAACGTATGTCACTTTTCATACGCTCAAACAATGTGATGCTATCGGTGTGCTCGCACACAACCATATCGCCAGCCTCGCAGTCAGCCGGGTCATCCAGTCCACGATCTTCTGCATAGCGTTTTTTTGTATTGAGTGATTTCATCACATCGGCACCGTACAAACGCAAGGTTCTTTGCGACATCAGGATATTGCAGGCAGCTTCGTCGCGCTCGCGTCTCAGGTCGGCTAACTCGATACTGGAATTTGTGCTCAGTTCAAGTTGCTGGAGCGTGCTTTCCAAACGATGCCAACTGCCATCAAGATAGAGCGAATCGGCAATCGCCAGTGGCAAGCCGTGCTTGAATTTGCGACTGAACATGCCACAATGACAACCACTGATGGTGCAAATCGCGCGATCAGGGACGACTGGGGGTTTGTCAAACCAACTTTTTTCAATACCGAAAGGGATACTGGCTTCTTGGGTTTTTGTGTTTGTTTGCGCCTTTTTGATGATTTCACAGGCGCTGTCCTGAAACACAACGCTGCCATCAGCCTGCTTACATGCGCGAATACCTGCTTGAGTGCTGGTGCTAAGTAGCCACAGGCAGACAAAAGCGGCCACTAGCAACACAGCCGTGGGCTCTGTGTGGGTACGGTGAGGCCTTGGCCGGGATTGGTCGTCGATCAGTTTCACCTACGGTGTATCGGCATGAGTACCTTTAGGTGTAGCCTCACCTGTACTTCGAGGTTGATCGGCACCTGTATGGTAGATCTAAACGTGACAGGATGCACAGTTTGAACGGATTGTTGCCTGGGTTTTCAATTTTGAGATTTTGTAACTTTCGCCGCGCTTAATACTGAGTAAAGTGCGCGGATAAATATAACGCAAACGGAACGATGTCTAATGATGATGAAGCAATTTTTAGCACCCGCCTTATCGATGGCCTTAGTGCTTGCATTGAGTGCCTGCGGCAGTGAATCTGGCGAGATAGTAGAAACCAATACTGATACAACAGCCGGCACGACGACAGGCAGCGATGGTGGTAATAACAACCCCACTGATGGCAACGACACCGCTGGAACCGGCACGGGTGGAAGTGGTACGGATGGAAGTGGCACGGATGGCAATGCTGATGATGGGTCAACAACAGCGGTTGTGCCCTCCGGGAGTATTGAAGGCGTTTGGTTTGGCGACAATAATTTCGGTACCGGTGTCATGATTGTTGATGCGTCGCAAAACGTTTATGCGTTAACCGGCAGTGGCTCTCAATACGAATCGGTCTTTGGGCCCGCTTCGCAGGAGCTGCAGCGCTTTTTACATCGTGACAGCGAAAACGCCGCGTTCAATGACTCATTCACTATAGCGGGTGATTTGCCATCAGATATTTCGGGTAACCCGGCTGACAACGTTATTGTCTACAATCTGCAGGCTGAGAATGATGGTCAGCAAATTACTAACACGGTCGCTGATACCGGGTTTACCATGACGTTCGCTGATGAAAACGCTTTACCAGCGTTAACATTGGCAGATGCGGTAGGCTCATGGACCAGTAAAAGTTCGTTTTGTCCCATGGACTGCAACATCACACTGTCTTTTAATATCAGTGCTTCAGGTGATGTGACCGGTTCTACTGTGTTCAATGATTTTGAACCGTTCACATTAGAAGGTACGGTGTCGAGTGCAACCAATGCATCGCAATACCTGAGTGTTTCGTTCGAGTGGTTAGAGCAGGCTCGCACGGGTGTGTTGTATCGTGATCGAAATGACACTAATAGATTGATTCTGAATACGGTTGGACCCAATGGCGATGGCACTGGTAGCCAGTCTTTTACGGCCAATATGATTCGTCAGTAACCGTTTTTGATCAAGCAATAAGCTTTGCTAAAAAAGCCGCCTTAAGGGCGGCTTTTTTGTGGGTGGACCCTACATAAAGCACGCATTGGAGCGTTGCAATTTCACGCCGATTAAACGAACATTAAACGTCTATTTTACTGAATACAAATACACGAGATGGCACGCAAGCGACTGGTTATGGAAATGGGCATGGGTACAGACCTGCACGGGCAGGACTACACAAAAGCGGCTATTCGTGGGCTTAAAGACGCGTTGTGGCATAACTCGCTATCGGTTGCAACCGAGCTTGGTTATGAGCGCAACGATATGCAAGTGGATATTGAAGTGGGTGTGGCTGAACCGAATAAAGTTGATAAGCAGGCTGTTGCCGCTGTGCTGCCGTATGGCGTGGGCAACGTCATTGTGCGTAAAGGCGGTTTAGATGTACCCAACGATGACAACACTAATACGATCGTTATCGCCAATGTGGCCGCCGTGGTTTACCTGGAAATACAACAGGCAAAAGAGCAGGGAGCGGCGCAATAATGTCCAATAGCATGAAACGTATTATTCTGGAAATGGGCACTGGCAACGACTTGTACGGCGAGGACTATACCAAAGCCGGTGTACGAGCAGTACAAGATGCTTTGCACCACAGCTCGATAATTTTGTTCCGCTCTTTGGGCATTGATCGCGACACCATGCAGGTTGAAGTGACTGTTGGTGTGCAACATCCCGACAAGGTAGATAAAAGCGTTATCGCGGCGCAAATTCCTTATGGGGAAGTGATTGTCAATGTACGTGAGGGTGGGCTCAATGTGGTCGATGAAGAGAACGGCACCACGTCGGTAATTGCTACCGCCGCGGTGGCCGCCCGTATCCCGTTACCCGAAGGTAAGTTCTTACTGCAAGACTGAAGCGATTGCTTCTGCCAGTGAGTCCATATCATCTTCTGGCAGGCCGGCAACGTTAATGCGGCCATCACCGACCATATAGATGCCGTGTTGTTCGCGTAATGTGCCGATTTGTTCAGCGTTCAGCGGCAGTCTGCTGAACATTCCTTTTTGACTGGCAATGTAATCGAATCTATCTGAGTTAGTGCGCTTGCGCATACTCTCGGCAAATGCGATGCGTAATCGCATCATGCGTTGCCGCATTTGTTCCAGCTCTTCGCGCCACAGCGCGTTGAGTTTTTCGTCAGCCATAACCAGGTGAGTGGTGTTGGCACCGTGATCTGGTGGCATGGAATAGTTGGAGCGGATAACCACGCCGAGTCTGCCTAGTGCGCGGTCGGCATCGGCTGAATGTTTGGCGACCAGCAAAGCGGCACCAGTGCGTTCTCGGTACAGCCCAAGGTTTTTCGAGCAGCTGGCAGCGACGGCCATTTCCGGCAGGGCATCGGCAAACAGTCTGACTGCTGCGGCGTCTTCCTCCAGGCCGTCACCGAACCCCTGATACGCCATATCAAAAAACGGGAACAATGATTTTTGCGCACACAGATCGGACACTTGCTTCCATTGATCCAGGTTCAGGTCAGCACCGGTGGGGTTGTGGCAGCAACCGTGTAGCAACACGATGTCTTTGTCTTTGGCATTTTTTAGCGTTTCCATCATGCCGTTAAAATCGACCTCACTGTTGGCCGCATCGTAGTAGGGGTAGGGCTTCGTTTCGATGCCAGCGGCTCTGAAAATGAGTGCGTGGTTTGGCCAGGTTGGGTCAGACACCCACAGAGCAGCATCGGGGTGTGTTTCTTTGAGCATGTCAGTAATGATGCGCAGGGCGCCTGTGCCTCCGGTTGATTGTGCGCAACGGATGCGGCTGGCGTCGGCGTTAGTGCCGAATATTTGTTTGAGTATGGAGTCACAGAATGGACGGCTGCCAATAGGGCCTACGTAAGCCTTGGTGTCCTGAGTTTCAAGCAGCTTTTTTTCAGCTTGTTTAACGGCTGCAAGTATGGGTGTGTTGCCGTGTTTGTCTTTATAAATACCAGGGCCCAGATCGACTTTGTCGGTGCGCGGGTCGTCACGGAATTCCTGCATTAAAGCAAGAATGGTATCAGGTTTTGATTCAGGTAAGGCTTCGAACATGGATGACTCTTTTTGTCAGCTTACGAAAAAATGGGCGTAAGTCAGAGTCTAACGCGTTGAGTTGTGTCTGTGTGCGCACATTATGTGCTCAAGTGGGAATTAAAATGGCTGGGAACAAGTCCCAGCCCCCTCATCAAAAGGTCAAAGACGCGCTGAAGCGCGTCATTTCTACTGGCTAATACCGGCAGAACGCCATTCTTGTGGCGATGGCTTGAATGAGGTAACGACCTGTTTCAGGCTCTCTGTACGGCTACATTTTGGTTCTGCCAAAGCTTCGTTGTATGCGCAGATAAACCTGACCGAACCGACAATTTAGGGTACTTATAAAGTGCGCCGTATCCCGTATTATTTGTTGTGAAATGCGGTGCCCGTCATTCCAGGGTTGTGTTTGAGTCTAATAGCTGGTTTATTGCATTTCGTTTGTTAGATGCTTTAACCGTGGCTTTTAAATCGTAGCCACGGTTTTGCAGCTTTTCAGCAACCCATCTGTTGCCATATCGGAACGGGATATATAACAATCCAATGATCGCCAGTAGGGCAAATGCTGCTGTCCAAAGTTTGATACCCAAACCAGCGGCATCGCCTGCATTCAGCCAGGTACTTGCGGTGAGCAACAGTCCACCAATCGAAATGACCCACAAGCAGGCGTAGACCAGCGCCGTGCCGATCATGGCTTTGGATAGTAACCATGGGAAAGTGAAGAGTAATGCGGGCCAGGACACACCGGCTTTAACCGCTTTGATGACCCCACTGCGGCTAAAAATTGTGAACGATCGCCCGTCTTGATCGTCCAGATCTACAACAAGGTGTGATTCCTCTTCATCCAAAATGTCCGTACCGGCGTAGTCTGTCACCATGCCTGATTCGTGTCGATTAGATGCGCTGGAGGCCATACTGGCAGGGGTATGGGCAGCGACATGATTACTGGTCGGTTGATCCCCGGCGAGATCGTGTCGTAATTGCTGCGCGGGCTGGTTTTCGATAATCTGGGGGTCGATGGCAGCTTCGTTCGAAACCATCCCATCGGCTTGGCGTTCCAGATCGGCGGATAATCTGGAGGTGCGTTCAGCTTCTGGTGGAAGTCTGTTAGCGCGCGCCGTGTCTGCCGTTTTTTTGATTAAAGCGGCGTAAATATCATCCTCTTCCTGAGCTGGGCTGGCTGATAGTTCGGACGGTGTCTTGTCGACCAGCTTGCCTGTGAGCCCGGACAATGCGCCGTCGGTATTTGCATTCTCGTGGCTCAGTGCATCGAGTTCGGCCAGCGATTCTGCATCAAAGGTTGCTTCATCGCTGCTTTCTATTGCGTTACCAGCAACACTGGTGAAGGGGGCGTCTTTCTCATTGGCATCATATTCAATGATGTCGTCGATCGGCAGTGGTTCGGCTTTGCTTGTCACGCCGGTTCGACTGGACACTGGCGCACTATCCTTTTGGTCAGTGTCTTCGAGATCGTCGTCGAGCAATTCCAAATCGGCCATCTGATCTTGCGTGTCGTTGGCATCCAGTTTGTCCACCCCGTCTTTGCGGGCTTGATCTCTGGAAAATGTGCGCTGCTTTCCATCTTTGCTGAGCATCTCTTCAACACGCAAATTGGTGTACAGAAAACGCGCTTCATCGTGGTCATCGCTGGCCAGCGCGCAGGCTCGGGCCCAAACGTCGGGCTTGCGTGCGTCCGAATTCAACTCGTCTGTGGCAATTTTGTAGAGTTCTTCGTCAATCATAGGGTGGAGGTGTGTTGATTCGGTTCGTTAATTTTAGGTCGACTGGTTCGCGTGGCACAAGGGCTGTTGTTGATTATCTTTGTGTTTGTAGCGATAGTTATTAAGTGCTCTACGCAGTTAGCAGCATTATATTGACGCAAAATGCTACGCTAGACCCGGTTGCGACGGCTTATGGCCTGTGCGGCCCATCGCCAGAAACAACAGATTCAAGCGTATTTCAATTGCGGGAATGGTATCAACTCAGAGGGATTTAGGTGTGAGAAACATAGTGATTTTAATGTTAGCAGTGATGCTGAGCGCTTGTGGTGGTAGCACCACGCGTCCCGACCCAATCGGGCAAAATAATTCGGCTGTTAATGAACAAAGCGTTAATGAATCGCTTGGTAGTGAGTCGACCGTACAGGTGGCCAGCGATAAGCAAGCTGATCAGCCTTTCACGATAAAGCAAAAAGCCACCAGTGCCGAGACAGTAACAGGCGACTTTGCCAGGTCTCGATTAATTGCCGCTGACTTTGCCGCAACGTTGTCGCAAATACCCGAAACCAATCCTGCTGTGACCATTCTGCACACAGAGACACCATCATCTCGGTTTGGAGAATTGCTGTTAAGCGCGCTCCAAGGTGCTGGGTTTGATTTGCGCCTGGGAGATAAGTCATCAAACAAGTGGCTGTCTTACAGTGCTGAACAAGACGCACAACCGACGCTCGACAACAATCCTGTTTTCACTTTTATTGTGGCTGCGGGTGATGTGAAGTTAAAGCGGTCTTACGAAGTTGATGAGTACGGAGTTAAACCCAGAGGCAATATGTTTGTACGTGGCGCCAGTGCGGCAAACCTGGCGGTTGATGATTCCATTTTTAGTAATGCCCGACCAAAGTCGGTCGTTGCCAAAAATGAGGCCGTTGAGAATAACGATGACAGCTTTTTTGATCAAATCGCGGTGACAAAGCAACCTGAACTGAACGCGGTGCCTGCCCAGAAACCAATTGAGGTGACTCAAGCGGTAGTGCCAGAGCTGAGCATAGAACAAGCCGCTACAGGGATACACAATATGTATGAGACCATGCAATCGAAGTATCGGGACGTATTTAAAAACTACGAAGTGATTGATTCGAATGTGTTGGTTTTTGCAGACGACTCGCTTGTGCTTGGTCAGGAAAACAAAGATTCTATTGCAACTATTGCGGCCCAATTTGATCCGCAAACCGATGTCATGTCGGTAATCGGTTGTTCACATGGGTCATCTAAAATTGAAAACGGCAATGCCTACCTGGCCAACAATCGAGCCATCAGAGTCAAAAACGAGTTTGTAACGGTGGGTCTTAACCACACCAAAGTTTACGAAGAGGGTTGCTGGGACGAAAACTATTTTTCTAAAATGCCGGCGCGTGGTGTGTTGGTTCAGCACAGGCGCATACGCGGTTAGGGGGCCTAGTGGCCTAATGGCTCTGCAGGTTTGTTGGTATGTACTCACCAGTTTTGGTTTGTATGAAAGCATCTTTGATGGCTGGGTGCCGCAATGCCACCTGGCTGTCATCGAGCAACAGGTTTTGTTCTGATACATAAGCTTCGTAAACTGTTTGCTCGTTCTCTGCATACAAGCGGTAGAACGGCTGATCTTTTCTTGGTCGGATTTCCGCAGGGATAGACTCGTACCATTGCTCGGTGTTGTTAAACACCGGGTCTACATCAAATATGACACCGCGGAAAGGGTATACGCGATGACGAACCACCTGACCGATACTGTATTTGGCGATTTTTTCCATGTGCCGATGATACCTGCTAGCCTGAGTTTGTGCTCAACTTCATATCAAGCACACGAAAAGCCTCATCAGTACCTGCAAGATCCTGCTCCCGGTTGTTAGGCCTCGCCGTGCATGCCGTCAGACATGCCGTCAGACATACTAAGTTACAAAAGGTGTCCTACAGTATCGCTCAAGCACTTAATTTGGGTGCTGGTTGCTACAGTTCAATAAGGAGACAAACATGCACAATGAAAAGGTAAGCGTTGAAAAGGTCAGCATGAAAAAGCGTGACGAGAGCAAAATAAGCATTAAGTTCTCGGCAGCGGTAGCAGTATTGAGTTCGGCTGTGCTGGTTAGTGCTTGTGGTGGGGGCAATGCTGGCGGCGCTGATGATGCTGATCAAACGGTGACTCCGGTTGAAACGATAGCACTTGATCACATGAGCGATGACGAGTTGCAGCGCTCAGCTGCAAACGGTAGCAAACAACTTCGATCAGGCATCAGCGATACTCAAAACTTTGTGACGCAATCCGATCTCATTGCCAACATGAACGACAGCGGTGCAGCCGATGGCATAGCCGCCATGTTGGGTATGTCGAACGACAACGATAATACACAAGCGCAAAATGTGGCCAGTGCAGACCTATGGGCTGATGCTGGTGTTGACGCATTAATAGACTTATCGCTTGGCCTTGATGGTAATGCCGACTTTACCCGAGAAGGAAATTCGCTTTTTATCGACCCAGACGATGCAGCGCTTTGCCAACACGAGCTGCTTTCTGCCGATGCCACGGCCGAAGAGCAACAGTTTTGTGAGTTGATGGTCAGTGACCTGACGGTGCGCATTGATGGGCAAACTGAAGAAGCGGGTAACATTCACTATTTATATCAAGATCAGGCTTTATTCAACATAGCTTATGCTCCAGGAGAAGTCGCATACAAGATGCACCTCGATGGTTTATACCTGGTTATACAAAAAGCCAACGCTATCGACCCTATGACATTCGATAATATTCCTGAGGTGTTTAGCGGTGTGTTTGAACTTGGCATGAAAATCAACGAAGACGATTCGGGTGCCATGATTGTCAACATCAACTCTCCGATTGCCATTGCCGATAATGAAGAGGCATTTGACTTGAACATCGCAGCATCTGACTTACTGCGTTTCGAATACAATGACGCAATGGGCACAGCGTCGATGGAGTTGGATGCCGGTGCGGCTGCACTGTCTTTTTATGATGGCGTTCTGTATGACTTTGTCAGTCCCGGTAGCACTGTGCGAGTCGATCTTCTTGATAATGGCGAGCGCGTTAGCGTGAGCAAACTGGGTTTTCGTAATGGCGCGATAACCATCAGCCTCGACTCTATCGAAATGCTGCGCATGACGCTGAGCACGTTTGGTTTCGATGTTGGCGCAAACGGATCATTAAAACTAACCGGTGCGCTTGATTTTAATTTTATGCTCTCTTTAGCAGGCGATGTGTTTAATCAGGGCCAGGGTGGAGTTTCAGATGATGTGCTCAATTTGAATCTGGCTGTTGGCGCGCCCAATGGCGCAAGGTTTACACCGCAAGATCAAGGCAGCGTGAAACTTGAAGATGCCGGACCATTCAATGTGGATTTTTCCGCCTCATCGGATGAATTCAGCGATCAACAGAACTTCACGGTTAATCAGGGTGAATGTTTTGCGGAAAGTATGGATGGCAATGCCTTGTTTTCCCAAGTAGTTTGTCCGTAGCGCCACCAATATAGACAAAACCGCCCCTATCTTAACGATGGCGTATTGGCGGTTGCGTAGAAGCGGTTGCGTAAAAGCGGTGCGCAAACGGGGTGGTGCAAAGAATCGATCTAATTCTTTGCGCCCCCTTTTGTTGTACTGGGAGTCTCTGGTAATCTGTGCACACAGAATCAATGCTTACCTGGAGCTTCCTGAATGAACGCTAAACATGCCTATTTTGCACCTTCCCACTGGCGCTTAGCCGCAGTTGCCGTGGCTTTCACCACTTCTTCTGTTATGGCTGACACCAGCCTGACTATCCTGCACACCAACGATTTTCACTCACGAGTCGAACCGGTCAGCAAATACGACAGTGGTTGTTCGGCAGAAGACAACGCTGAGGGCAAATGCTTTGGTGGTTATGCACGTATGGTTACTGCAGTAGCCGAAGCACGCAAGCGTAATCCAGATGCCTTGCTGGTAGACGGCGGCGACCAATTTCAGGGCTCTTTGTTTTACACCTACTACAAAGGTGCTGTTGCGGCCGAAATCATGAATAACTTGCAGTACGACGGAATGACCGTTGGTAATCATGAATTCGACGATGGCCCCGAGGTGTTGCGTGGTTTTATGGACGCAGTTTCTTTTCCTGTATTAATGTCAAATGCGGATGTTAGCCAAGAACCCAAGCTGGCCAACAAATTAATGAAGTCCACCGTTATTGAAAAAGCCGGTCAGCAAATTGGCTTGATTGGTTTAACACCACAAAACACCAGCGAACTGGCAAGCCCAGGAAAAAACATTTCTTTCTCCGACCCGGTTGAAGCCGTTAAAGGTGAAGTCGCAGCGCTAACCGAGGCAGGCGTCAAGATAATAGTTGTGCTGTCGCATTCTGGCTATAACACCGACTTACGAGTAGCCGAAGAGGTAGAGGGTGTTGATGTTATCGTGGGTGGCCATTCCAATACTTTGTTATCAAACACCAACGAACGCGCGAAGGGTCCGTACCCGACAATGGTTGGCGATACCGCCGTTGTACAGGCCTACGCTTATGGTAAGTACCTTGGTGAACTCAGCGTTGAATTTGATGACGATGGTAAGCTCACCAAAGCCACTGGCGAACCTATATTGATTGATGGCAGCGTGGAAGAAAATGCTGAAATCATCAGCCGTATTTCAGAGCTCGCTAAACCGCTGGATGAAATTCGAAACAAAGTCGTGGCGCAAGCGGCCGATGTGATCGAAGGTAACCGCGATGTTTGTCGCGCTGAAGAATGCTCCATGGGTAATTTGGTGGCTGATGCCATGTTGGCACGTGTTGCCGACCAGGGCGTGTCAGTTGCGTTGGCTAACTCGGGTGGTTTGCGTGCCTCTATTGATGCCGGGGAAATTACGATGGGCGAAGTCTTAACCGTGTTGCCATTCCAAAACACGTTATCAACGTTCCAGATTTCCGGTGCCGGACTCATGGCAGCGCTTGAAAATGGCGTTAGCCAAGTGGAAGAAGGTGCAGGGCGTTTCCCACAGGTTGCAGGCATGAAATTTACCTGGGACCCAAACAAGTCACCTGAAGAGGGTCGCATTGTTGAAGCAATGGTTATGCAGGGCGGCGACTGGACGGCTATCGATGAAGCCGCTATGTACGGGGTTGTGACCAACAACTACGTACGCACAGGCGGTGATGGCTTCAAGATGTTTGATACCGATGGCCAAAACGCTTATGACTATGGTCCAAGCCTTGAAGATGTTGTGGCTGAATACCTGGCTGAAAACGGTCCGTATAAGCCGTACACTGACGGCCGCATAGTGTCCATGCCGGCACAGTAATAGCGCTGAATTACGCGTTAGATTTTGCACCAGCTAAAGTACATCCGACTCGTTGGCTTTACCCAAGCGGCTAACGTGATAAATCAAGAGCGCAAGCGCAGGTATTACTTGCGCTCTTGAGCATCTGTTTGTTTACTATGTCTATTGCCCTTCCCACCTCTGCAATTGCCCGACTGCGCGTTTTGTTTGTTCGTGTCTGCGTTTTAGTTTTTCTGTTTGCTTGTAGCGTTGCGCGCGCTAATGAATTACCGAAAATTGCGTCAATCAATATGTGCACTGATCAATTAGTGGTATTGCTTGCCGAACCGGAGCAAATATTGTCTTTGTCGTTTTTATCTCATGACCCTTCCGGTTCATTTTTGTATGAGCAAGCTCGCGAATACCCGACAAACCGTGGCAGCAGTGAGCAAATGTTGTCGCTACAACCCGACGTTATTCTGGTTGGGCAGTACAGCGCAAAACACACCGTAAAGTTGTTAACCGAGCAAGGCATGCGCATCGAGACACTGCCCATTGCCAATTCGCTTGACGACATGTACGCCAATATCGATAAGGTGGCGCGTTGGGTAGGGCATGAACACAAAGGCCAGCAATTAATAACTGAGCTAAAAGCGCGTGTTACGGCTTTGCAAAAAGCCCTTGGTGAAAAAACGGAAGATAACCCAACAGCAGCCTATTATGGTGCCAATGGCTATACGGTCGGAGGAAACACGTTGCGCGGACAGGCGCTGGAGCTCGGCGGTTGGACCAACGTTGCCGCGCAAAAGGGTATTGAGCATTTTGGTGCTTTGTCGCTCGAGTCCATGATTAAACTGGCACCACAAGCGCTCGTTGACTCACCTTACAGCGAAGGGACTTATTCGCGTGCTCAACAGTTGGTGAAGCACCCGGCGTTAAAAGCCAGTGGCCTGGACCCGATGATCATCAATGTACCCAGTCGGCAAACGATCTGCGCAGGACCGTGGACTGTTGATTTAATTGAGCACTTGTTTGCAAAGCGAACGGAGTATTTTTTACAAGCAACTAAAACGAACTAGGTGTTTTGCTATTTAGCTTGAGGCTACGTAATCACGAGCAAATACCCAATACGCAATCAATAACCCACAAAGCAGCCAGATACCACCAACCAGTGCCATGGCGGTTGCCCGGTTTGTTTGCAGCATGGGGCTCTGCTGTGCTTTTAATCGAAACTCGCGCATAAGCGCGTCAGGCATGAGTTTTACAACCAGCGAAATACCCACAGGAACAATAATTAAGTCATCCAGATAACCTAACACTGGAATAAAATCAGGTATCAGATCGATTGGGCTTAATGCATAAGCGGCAACAAAAATAGCCATCAACTTCACCACACGTGGTGTGCGGGCGTCGCATCCGGCCAGATAAATGGCCTTGGCATCCACTTTGATTTTATACGCCCATGTTTTAATGCTATCGAGCATAGGTTTTATGTGCTTACTTAAGCGCTTACTTTGGTTTTCATCACGGACAACGTAGCGGGTAGGTATGCGTTTATTCGATTTATTTGTGTTGTTGATACACGTGATATTCGCGCTGTTTCATCATGCAGGTGGGCGACTTTAGCAAATTGTTCCCATACAACGTGCAACAACGAATCGATTGTTATCAGCATAAAATCGTGGGCAAGCACTGAAGGCTTACTGGCGGTTGACACAATCTGACGCGCTTCTTTCCACAGACGTACCGAGTTGTGCAGAGACGACGATTCGCTTGCCGATACTTGATCTGAAAGAAAAGAGTCGAATGCGTCGGCTGCTTTGGCGTTCTTACCTCGTAGCATACGTTCTGACAGGGCTCTCTCATGCACACCGTTAGCGCCTTCGTAAATGGCACAAATTCTGGCATCTCGATACGTCTGTTCCAGTCTGTACTCTGACAGATAACCGTAACCGCCAAGCACTTGCATGGCTAAAGTTGCTGCCTGCGATGCTGCTTCGGTGCAGTGGACTTTTATCACTGGTGTCAAAAACTCAATTAAGTCAGGGTTGCGGCCCAGTTCCAACTCTTTTAAGGCAAGCTGTGCGATAGCTCTGCCACCCAGTGCACTTGCATCAATTTCATCGATCATACGCAGCACGTCGGCGTGCTCAATCAGCATGGCTGGACTGCCATCGGGTAATCGGCCTTGCTCTCGCTGGCATGCATAGGTATGGGCAATGTCTCGTGATCTGGCCGCATGCGCAACGCCCTGCAGTGCCACGTCCAACCTGGCATGATTCATCATGGTAAACATGGCCCGTAATCCTTCACCTGGTCGACCAATGAGCTCTGCCACAGCCCCAGTGAATTCAAGTTGGCAAGTGGGCGATGCGTGTAAGCCCATCTTGTTTTCTATTCGATTAACCGTAATCGCGTTTCTAGTGCCATTAAACTTATCGCTGCACAAAAATAACGACAAGCCGTGTACTCCTTCATCAGACGTGCGTGCCAATACCAGGTGCAGTGTGTCTTCAGACAGGTTTTGGTCCCCGGCCGAAATGTATATCTTTTCGCCGTGGATTTTCCATTGCTCTGCGTGTGGTTCGGCTTTGCAGCGAATTCTGGATAAGTCACTGCCGGCGCTTGGTTCGCTAAGGCACATTGTGGCAATGCAAGTGCCGTCACTGAGCGGCGGGATATAGCGGTTTTGTTGGTCTTGTGTACCAAAACGCATCAGCGTTCGCATAGCCGCAGGCACCAGCCCTACCACCATCTGTAAGCTATGACACGCGCCGGCAAAAATCTCTGTGCTTATGGCGCAAGTTGCAGGACCTTGTGCCTGGCCATCAAATTTTTCTGGCGCGCTCAGCGCTGGCCAACCTTGATCAATATATTGTTGGTACACAGATTGAAATCCATCTGGCATAACGACTCGTCCGTTGACTAACGAGCAGCCCTGACGATCACCTGGTTCATCCAGCGGGGCGATCTCGCTTTGCGCGAACGCAGCGAAATGCTCGGCGATTTCATTGGCCGTGGTTGAATCCCAATGCGGCACCTGATGCATTTGCACAATATGCTCAAGTGAAAAAAAGATGTCTTTTAATGGAGCCGAAAATGGTTTCATCTGCTAGTTACTCAACTGCATAGAATGCGATCTCAACTGCTGATGCCCGTCGTATGCCTGCGCAGACAAACAGCATATGATTAACCCACTGATATTTGGCATCGCCGGTTTCTAATCTAGCTGTTGTACGCATGTAGTACGAGGACGGGTCTACGTCCTCGCCATTTGCCAGTTTGGCCATGACATCGGCAGGCCCATGGCGAGTACCGATATTGATAATTTCTATAATGGCGTTATCGTGTGTTTTAAGTGCATAGCGAGTATCCAAATGAGCCGCACCATCTCTAAAAACAGTTTGCCAGTCTGCGCCAAGGTTTAATATTTCACCCGTGATGTCTGGTCCCAGTGCTTCTCCACCGGTAATGGGTATGATGCGACGATGACCCGCACGAGCTTGTCCCATTTCAATTGGTGCAGACAGTTTTACCGTTAGTGTAAAAGAATGACGCAGGTGAGGAATCGGGATTGTCATATCAAGATAAGCCAAGCAGTTTGGCGGCATTCCCTTTAATAATGTCGTCGCGTAAATCATCTTTTATGGCTATGTTTTCAAAATCTGCTAACCATCTTTCTGGTGTGATCATTGGCCAGTCAGAACCAAAAAGCACTTTTTTCTTTAAAATGGAATTGCAATAACGCACCAGAATGTCGGGAAAATATTTAGGTGACCAGCCGGACAAATCGATGTACACGTTCGGCTTGTGCTGAGCCACTGCGAGTGCTTCTTCCTGCCACGGAAAAGAAGGGTGGGCCAATATAATTTTCATATCAGGAAAATCGACCGCTACATCATCCATGTACATTGGGTTAGAGTACTTCAGGCGCATACCATTACCACCGCGCATACCACTGCCCACACCGGTTTGACCGGTATGAAATAAAGCGATACCGCCTTCCTCTGCAATGGCTTCGTAAAGACCGTAGGCCATCCTGTCGTTTGCATAGAATCCTTGCATTGTGGGGTGGAACTTAAACCCTTTTATGCCAAATTCTTTTATGAGTCGTCGAGCTTCTCTGACGCCGGTTTTGCCCTTGTGCGGATCAATGCTGGCAAATGGAATCAGCACGTCGTCATTTTCGGCGGCAAGTTCAGCCACTTCCTCATTCTTATATCGCCGGTACCCGGTTTCGCGTTCAGCATCAACCGGAAAAATCACGGCTGCAATGTTTTGTTCACGGTAGTGTTGCGCTGTTTCGGGCACTGTGGGTGGGTGCTGCCACGGCGCGCGAAAGTATTTAGCCATGGTGGCTTGTAGTTCGTCGTAACCATCATCTGCATGGCAACCGCACGGTTCTTCAGCATGAGTATGAATATCGATCGCACGAACTTTGGCTAGATCAACCATAACAGGCTATTCCTATAAAGTGATGACGGCAACGTCGCTGTCGTTGTAGAGGCGTTCTAGAAGAGCGGCGCGCCGATTCAGTACCTGACGAAAATTTAAATTACCTTTAGCCGTAATTTCCCCATCGGCAATGGATGCAGGTTCTGCCAGTAACATTGCACGCGCAATGCGCGTAGAAGAGCCGCTATGGCTTTGTGCATGTTGTGCCAAACGCTGTTGCATTTCACTGAAAAGCTGGCTGCCAGTTAGCGTGTGTTCGTGTATCTCAAAAACGATACCGGCATGCTCCAGTTCAGGTTTGTTCGGAAAGATCAGCAACCCGATGTCGTTTCTATCAGCACCGGTTATGACTACATCGGTTACATAGGGAGCAAGGCGCGCCAGCACGGCCAGGCGAAGCTGGGCGGCTCTTACCCATGTACCGGATAACAATTTAAAGTCTTCGCTGAGTCGACCATCAAAGCGTAAGCCCAGGGTCGGATTATTGCGATCAACAAACGTCATAGCATCGCCGGTGATAAAAAAGCCGTCCTCATCAAATGCGTCTCGGGTTTTGTCGGGCTCATTAAAGTAGCCGGGCATGATATTTGGACCTTTAACGCGAACTTCAAACCTGTTATCACTCTCCGGAATCAATTTGGCCTTAACGCCATGCAATGGCACGCCAACCACACCAGAGCGATCGATTGGCTCTTGCTGCATCAACGTTGCCGGAGCTGTTTCGGTGAGTCCCCATGATGATGTCATTAGCGGTACTTCGCCTTTTACCTGCATGGCCATTGTCTCAAAACCCTCCCATACCGATTGCGGCAGAGATGCACCAGCATAAAAAATTAAATCCAGATCGGCGAAGAACCGTTGCTGCAATTGTTTGTCTTTTTGCAGTGCACTGAGTAGCATTTGAAAACCTGCTGGTACGTTGAAGCATAAGGTGCCGGTTTTCAGGCCGAGATTTTCTATGGTCCGCTCAATCAAACCCGGGGCAGGTTTGCCGTCATCGATGTATAACGAACCACCGTTAGCCAACATCATGTAGAAATTATGTGAGCCGCCAAAAACATGATTCCAGGGTAGCCAATCCACCAACCTGGGCGGGCGTTTACGTAAAAAGGGCAGCGCATCGGCTATTTGCGCTTGATTGGCGCATAACATTTTGTTGGTGGTCAAAACACCTTTGGGTTGTGACGTAGAGCCGGACGTCATCAGTATTTTTACAACCGTATCAGCATTGACATTGCTGGCACGGGCGTTATCGACATCGTGTTGTCCGGACCCTTTAAGCAGTGAGTCAAAATTGGTTATCCCGGTACGGCTGTTTCGACTGGCCACGACCTCAATACTATTCAACTCATCCAAACTTAACGCTTGTGCGTACTGTTGTGCATCGACCACGTAAGCCATGGCAGGGTTAATCAGTTTGATGACTTGTTGTAAGCGCACCAACGCTCCAGGAATAAGCGAGTATTGCTCAGCAACGGGTACGGTAGGTATGCCAACGTAGTGAGCCGCCAAGCTCAGCAGGGCGTGGTCAATGCCGTTGCCCGACATAATGAGAATCGGTGTTTGCGAATTTAAATTTCGCTCCAACAGCGACGCTGCAATTGCATGCACTTTTTCCAGCGTGGATGCATAGGTTTCTTCACGCCAGCCCGCACCGTCACGCTCGGCCAAAAAAATACGTTGTGGGCTGTTGTTTGCCCAATGTGCTAACCATTGGCCGGTATCCCTGGCCACCGGGCTCAGCTTGCCGGTGGCGTACAACAGCAGTGTGCCATCTGCTTGCGTGTCGCATTGCACGGCGTGTGGCGCAAATTCGCTTGTGCGTTTCACGAGCGTTCACCGGGTGAGTGTTGTGTCATGAATGTTTGTCGAAGCAGGTTCATCGTTGTGCTCAATTGCTGACGCTGCTGCGCGCTCAAGTGGGCCAGCAACGAATTTTCGTGCGACTGCACAGCACGAATTGCCACTTTATGCAGACGCTGACCAGCAGTTGAGATATACAAGCCGTAAGCCCGTCTATCGCTTGGGTCTTGCTTTCGCGTCACTAACCCGCGCCGAACTAACTCATCAATAATGACAACAAAATTAGGTCGCTCAATGGATAGGGAAGCCGCCAGCTGGGATTGACGTATACCAGGGTTGTCAACAATTAACACCAGCGTAGTAAAGGTGATCATGCGCAGGTCAAGAGGTTTGAGCGTTTTTGCAAGATCACTTTGTATGACGTTTGAAACTCGCTTAATGTTGTAGCCAACCAGCAGAGTCAGGGATTCATCCGACACAGATTCAACAGGAATCTGATCTAACTTTTTTTGAATCGAATCAGCCATGACTTAACGGAAAATGGGCTTGCGTTTTTCCAGAAAGGCCTGTAACCCTTCCTCTGCGTCGGGGCTGGTTTGCGCCATCGCAGCACATAAACTTTCTGTAAATAATCCGTCGGCTTTTGACATATCTTCTATTCGTGACAATGCCTGAATCATGATGTAGTTGGACAAAGATGCGTTACGCGAAATTTTTCCAGCCAGCTCCATTGCCATGGGTAGTGCTTCACCCTCTTTGACGCAATAGTGTGCAAGACCCAGTGCGACGCCTTCTTCAGCAGAGTATTTTCGCCCCGTGAGCATCATTTCGATCATACGATCAGCTCCCAGTATTCTGCCAATGCGCACTGAAGCGCCACCGCCAACAAAAATGCCGCGACGACCTTCTGGCAGCTGGAAGATGGTTGATTGTTCTGCAACCCGAACGTGGGTAGCCGACGCCAGCTCCAGGCCACCACCGATGACTGCACCGTACATGGCCGAAACAACCGGCAAGCCACCGAACTGAATTTTGTCCATGACTTTGTGCCAGCCGCGGGAGTGTCGCATGTTGTCTTCAGCGTCGCGCACCACATGTTCGTTTAAGTCCAGCCCCGAGCAATAGTGATTGTCGGTGCCGGTTAGCACAACGACCTTTATTTCATCGGGTGGTTTATCAAAGAAGGCTTCAATGGCGTGTAACAGTTCATCGCACATCGCGTTGCGCTTTTCCGGGCGGTTCATGGTTAGCACTGCCACGGTGTTTTGAATGTCTATCTTTAAAAAGTCGCTCATCAAATGCTCTTATCTGGGTGGCAGTCGCACCGCACCGTCAAGCCGGATGGTGGTGCCGTTAAGGTAAGGGTTGGCAATGATCTGTTCTATCATCAGTGCAAATTCTTCTGCTTCACCCAGGCGTGCCGGAAACGGAACGTTCGCCGCAATTTTGGTGGTAACGTCTTCTGGCAAACCTTCCATCATAGGTGTACGAAAAAGTCCCGGCGCTATGGCCATAACGCGAATAGCTGATTGTGAAAATTCACGCGCTGCTGGCAAGCACAGTGACGCTATCGCACCTTTGGATGCCGCATAAGCCGATTGCCCGAGTTGTCCATCCTGCCAGGCAACCGACGACGTATTGATAACAATGCCACGTTCACCGCTGGCATCGGGTTCTTGTGTCATCATGCCTTGAGCGCCATAACTCATGACGTTGTATGACCCAAACAGATTGACGCGTAAAACCTGTTCAAACAAATCAATTGAAAGTTTTCCTTCTCTTCCGACAATACGCGCTGCATGGCCAATACCCGCACAACTAACGACGATTCTGGGTGCGTGCCCGAGGGCTTTTTCGGCCGAACTAAATGCCGCTGCCACCGAAGCTTGATCGGTCACATCGCATTGAATGGCTTCGCCGCCAATCTCATTGGCCACTTGCTCGGCAGGCGTAATGTTGTTATCGACTACGGCTACTTTTGCACCCAAGCTGGCCAGTCGCCTGCAAGTTGCCTCACCCAGACCGCTGGCGCCGCCGGTCACCAGGGCCACGTTGCCCGACACGTTCATACCTTTTCTCCAAAATAGTCGTGATTTGAAATGATTATAGTTTATAACTATTATGGTCGCCTTGGCATTAGCGAATACCAAACCCTGGCGGGTGCCACTCAGGCCATGAGGTGATCAGGTGGGCGTCTTAGAGCATCAAGCGTGTCAAGAATACAAAGTGAAGCTTTATTAGTAACTTAGCTGAACTTGTCAATGGTGCGTTTATGTGCGATAACATGTTAGCCCCCATCAAAACGAGGTTTCCATGAAAAAAGTTTCACTCGCAGTGGTTTGTTTTTCCGCACTCACGCTCAGTGGTATTGCTGGCGCAACTTGTCTCTACGGTCACGACGCTAAAATTGCTGGAGCCGAAGACGCACTCGAAGATGCTGGTATGGAAGGCGAAACCGATCCCCGGTTACTCGCGTTGTTGAAAAAGAAGCAAGAGGAAGAGGGCCGAAGCGTGCCTATCGGCACTTACAACTAACTGAAAACAGCAAATAGCTGAATAGCGGAAGCGATCCCGAGGCGGCAGCCTCGAAGGGTCGCTTTTTTTTGTCTCGAATTTGAGCTCACGGGCATGACCCTTTGGTTTGTTCTAACACGACTTCATGGTTAGAATAGGCCGCGCATCGGCGTTGCTTTTGATCGGTGCCTAACCAAAACAAAACTATGCAAAAACGACAACTGGGTCCCTTTGAAGTGTCATGCATTGGCTTCGGTTGTATGAACATAACCGGTGGTTATGGGAAAGCCGAACCTGCCGATGCTGTGCGTGTACTGCAATCAGCACTCGATGAGGGCTATACGTTTTTTGATACCGCAGCGATGTACGGTTACGGAGAAAGCGAGAAGCTACTTGGCAAGGCTTTAGCGACACGTCGAACTGAATTTGTATTGGCAACCAAAGCGGGCTTATCCAAAGACGCCAATGGGCAACGCGAGGTTAATGGCCGGCCAGAACGTATCAAGGAGCTGTGTGATGAGAGCTTGCAACATTTGCAAACTGATGTCATCGATTTGTATTACTTGCATCGAGTTGATCCTAATGTGCCGGTTGAGGAAAGCATCGGTGCAATGGCTGATCTTGTGCAAGCGGGCAAGGTAAAAACACTGGGTGTGTCAGAGGTTGCCACCGATACGTTACGACGCGCGCACCAAGAGCATCCGATAACGGCTGTGCAGTCCGAGTATTCACTGTGGTCACGCACGCCTGACAGAGGTGTGCTTGATGCGTGTAAAGAGCTTGACATCGCTTTTGTGCCTTTCTCGCCTTTGACACGTGGATTTTTAACCGGCAAATACACAGACCGTACTCAATTTGCACCAACCGACTTGCGCTACAAAATGCCGCGCTTCTCCGAAGAGAACTTTAAAACCAACTTGCTACTGCTGCCAGCGTTCAACGCTGTGGCCGAACGTGTGGGCTGTACTTCGGCGCAATTGGCTTTGGCATGGGTGCTGGGTATGCATGAAAAACGTTTTATTCCAATCCCCGGCACAAAGCACATGGACTTCATGAGAGAAAACGCGGGTGCCGCTGATGTTGAGCTTGATGATGCAACATTGGTAGAGCTCGACGCATTGATTAACGAAGAAACGGTCATTGGTAACCGCTACGTTGATGCTCAGATGGCCAGCACCGACTCCGAACGTGACTAGTTTTATCTAATGAATCAGTGCTGGACAGTGCCAGATAGCATTTGTCCAGTGCTGATCAGTGTGAGACAGTCCACACGGATTACACCCTTATCTGACGCATGCCTCATACACGGGTAGCGTTTGCTCGCCTTGTCCCTATCCACGCCGCTAAAAATTGATAACTGCATAAAATCAATAATAAGCGGTGCTCTGGTATGGATGATAAATCGGTTGCTTTAACCAAAAATTCGAAGCGTGCGGCGAGCGGCGTTCTCTTTTTGCTAGTGATTTTCAGTGTTGCCGCTCTGAGCCTGGTTCCTTTTAACGACAGCATTGCCAGTACCGACATTGCGTTAGATGAGCAAGCGCAATTCAGCGCTGAAGATCTGTTTACACAATCTGGATTGAAGGTTTTACTGCAACAAGTTCCTACCAGTACGGCCAGTTCGTTTGAAGCCGCATTGAGCTCCGGTGAGTTACCAGATGCCTTCAACACGCTTGATCCTAAAATGGTTCGCAATGCCATACGAGATGCTTTCAAGTTTGAAACGTTTAATCGTTACTCAATTAAAGAGCTTAAAGCTGGCATGTCTCAGGCTTCGCGGCAACAAATACTGGATTGGTATGCCACTGATATGGGCCAGCGAGTTAAACACGCTGAGCTTGATAACAGCTTGTTGTTTGCCGCAGAGCGGTTTGAAAAATACCAGGTGTATCTGTCGCGCTACCCGGCATCTGAAAATCGTTTAAAGATCATGGAAGAGCTGGATAACACCATGCGTTCAACCGAATCAGCGGTGGATATGATGACGAACATGCAGGTGGCGTTCAACTTAAGTCTGTCGCGCTTTTTGCCTGAGGAAATGCAGTTGAGTCGGGAGGAGATACTGGCCATGGTAAACCAACATCAGGACCAGCTGCTAGCCGAGTATAAGGTACAAACGCTGGAAGTGTTGCTGTTTACTTATCAGGATTTGGATAATGATGAGTTGATTGCGTTAAATAAAACCATGGGCACGACCGCAGGCCGTGAGTTTGTTGAAGCCATCAATAACGGAATCAAAAAAGGGATGTTCGCAGCCAGTCTTGATCTGGGTGACGGGCTGGGCGCTTTGATTGGTGGCGCGTCTTCTGGCCCTGGTATATAAGATCAAGCTGGCCAGTTGCTTGGCCAAATCAATTTATCTATTCAATCGCTCTTAGCAGTGTAGTGGTTTCGCTTTAGTTCGATTAGACTGACTCGAACCTACCGCGCCCACGCCTGTTTACAGTTAAAGGCAAAATTGCCTGTCAAGACTTCTCACGTGGCGGCAAACCGGTGTGTTGCGATAAAATAGTGCCTTTTCGCGGTTGTTTTCTGACAGGTGTACTGTTTTTGCGACGCGCACTACTGTAGCTGCCGTCGGTCTTGGGCTGGTAAGAAGGTATAAGTTGTTTTTTACCGTTGCCGATTAAATCTGCTCGCCCCATCTTCTTTAAAGCCTCACGCAACATTGGCCAGTTGTTGGGGTCGTGATAGCGTAAAAAAGCTTTGTGCAGTGAACGCTGAGCCGCACTCTTGGCCACTGAAACACTTTCACTGTCCTGACGAATGCGTTTCAAAGGGTTTTTTCCGGTGTAGTACATGGTGGTGGCGCTGGCCATTGGCGAGGGATAAAAATTTTGCACCTGATCTGCTCGAAAGCCATTGCGTTTTAGCCACAAAGCCAGATTCATCATGTCGGTGTCGGTGGTGCCTGGGTGCGCGGCAATGAAGTAGGGGATAAGGTACTGCTCTTTTCCCGCCTTCTTGGTGAATTTTTCAAATAATGCTTTAAATTCATCGTACGCGCCAATCCCGGGCTTCATCATTTTATCCAGTGGCGCACGTTCGGTATGCTCGGGTGCAATTTTTAAGTAACCGCCAACATGATGTGTGACCAGCTCTTCGACATATTCTGGAGATTGGACAGCCAGGTCGTAACGCAAACCAGATGCAATCAACACTTTTTTAACGCCTGGTAACTCGCGCGCTCTTTTGTACAGTTTTATCAGCGACGAATGATCGGTATTCAAGTTACTGCAAATGCTGGGGTATACGCACGACGGTAAACGACAGTTGGATTCTATCTCTTTCGATTTGCACGCCAGACGGTACATATTGGCGGTGGGTCCACCCAGGTCTGATATTACCCCGGTAAAGCCAGGCACCGTATCGCGCATGGATTCAATTTCTTTAATGATCGAATCTTCCGAACGGTTTTGAATGACGCGCCCTTCGTGCTCAGTAATAGAACAAAAAGTACAACCACCGAAACAGCCACGCATAATATTGACCGAGAATCGAATCATGTCGTAAGCAGGAATTTTCGCTTTACCATAAGCGGGGTGTGGAACACGCGCAAAAGGCTGATCAAACACGTAGTCCATTTCTTCGGTGGTCAGCGGCACAGGCGGTGGATTGATCCATAATTTTTGTCCGCCCTGGTTTTGTACCAGCGCGCGAGCATTGCCCGGATTGGTTTCCAGGTGCAACACGCGATTGGCGTGCGCGTAAAGCACTTTGTTATTACTGACCACATCAAAAGACGGCAGTCGCAGCACGGTTTTGTCACGCTGACCTTTACGCAATGCCTGTCGTTCTGCTTTGGACATAAACTGCAGTGGCGCTGTGTTACTGGCAGTTTGTTTGGTGGTGTTTGGCGCGAGTTCGTCTGTTGTTGCGTTGCTCTGTGTTTGACACGCGGCGGTGTCATCTTCAGGGAGCATTTCGTATGGGTTGTGGTGTTTTTCTATTCGGCCGGGTTTGTCAACGTTGGTTGAATCAATAACAGTCCAGTCGCTGGGGAGGTCATTAATCATGTAAGCCGTGCCGCGAATGCTGGTGAGCATATCGATACGGCGACCGGCAGCCAGAGCGTGCGCGATATCAACAATGGCCCGTTCACCATTGCCATAAACCAACATATCGGCTTTGGCATCGGCAAGGATAGAACGTCTGACTTTGTCCTGCCAGTAGTCGTAGTGTGCAATGCGCCGCAAGGAGGCTTCTATTCCACCAATCACAATCGGCGTATCGCCAAACGCTTCACGGCAGCGTTGCGCGTACACAATGGAACTGCGGTCCGGGCGTTTGCCTCCAACATTACCGGGTGAGTAAGCATCGTCTGAACGTACCTTACGATCGGCCGTGTAGCGGTTGATCATGGAGTCCATGTTGCCGGCCGTCACCCCGAAAAACAGGTTGGGCTGCCCCAAAGCACTAAAAGCTTCGGCATTTTGCCAATTGGGTTGCGAGATAATGCCCACCCGAAACCCGTGCGATTCGAGCAGGCGACCGACGATGGCCATACCGAAGCTGGGGCTGTCGACGTACGCGTCGCCTGTCACAATGATAATATCGCAGCTATCCCAGCCTAGATCGTCCATTTCGGCCCGATTCATGGGTAGAAAAGGCGCACGGCCGTAGCATTCCGCCCAGTAAGGTGGATAGTCGTAAAGCGCGCGAGCGGTGTTTAAGGCGAATTCAGGCATCAGAACTGGTCGTGAGGTAGCATCGTATAATACCTGTATCCGCTTGTTTTAGCTTGCGAAAGGCACCAAAAAGTCACCAGAAAGTTTCGGAAAAGTTGATGAAGTTACTGTTAAAAGTCCTTATTCCAGTGCTGGTTCTGGTTGGCAGTGTGTTCGCTGCTAAAACCATTCTGGAAAATCGCCCAGAGGCTCGCAAGCGACCGCAATTCGCGAGCGTACCAGCGGTAGAGGCGACCACACTCAAACCCAGCAACTATCCCGTTGTCATTCGCTCGCAAGGCACCGTCCAACCCACGGAATCTTCAACGCTGGTTGCCGAAGTCACCGGCACACTAACCGAATTATCTGACGCATTCGTGATCGGTGGTCGCTTCTCGAAGGGCGATGTTCTGGCCCAGATTGATGAACGCGACTATACCATTGCGCTGACACAAGCTCAGGCGAATTTGGCTCAGTCGCAGGCAGCACTACAAGAAGAAACAGCGCGCGGCCAGTTGGCTAAATCGGAATGGGAGAGTTTGCGTCGCGGTCAGGAGGCATCGGCGTTCACATTGCGTCTGCCACAACTAGCTGCTGCAAGAGCTAATCGGGATGCCGCCCAGGCTCAAGTTGACCGAGCCGAACTTGATCTTGAACGCACGCGATTTATTGCGCCGTTTGACGGACATGTGCTTGACGCCGCTGTGGACAAGGGACAGTTTGTGGCACGTGGTGCGCGTTTGGGACAGATATACGCAACCAGCAGTGTTGATGTACGACTACCGCTGTCAAATCGGCAAATGACTTATCTGTCAATACCGAACTCTGCCGATGTGCCGCAAAGCCAAATGCCCAATATTGAACTCAGCGCAGTCATTGGTGGTGTTGAACAAAGCTGGACCGGAAAAGTGGTGCGTGCTGAAGGCGTCGATGCTGCCACTCAACAATTAAATATCATCGGTCGTATCGAGCAACCGTTTGCCCGCGGTAAGTCGCCATTGCGGATCGGTCAGTATGTCGAAGCACAAATAGCAGGCGCTGTGCTTAAGGATGTTTTTGTTCTGCCACGCGCCAGTTTGCGCGAAGACCGTGAAGTATTGATTGTCAACAAAGACAGCCAAATTGAGCGACGCAATGTGGTTGTTGCGTGGACAGATGAGCAAACTGCGGCTGTCAGTGATGGTCTGGTTGCTGGCGATGTGCTGGTGATAACACCACTGAGTACAGTAACCAATGGCACCCCGGTGCGGGCCACTATTGACGGTAAAGCACCTGCAAGACCAGAAGGTCGTGGCGAGCGCAGCAGGCAGGGATTCAAAGGCAACGGCGAAGCAGGTCGCGGTCAGGGGCAGCGAGGCGAAGGCAACCGAGGCGAGGGACAGAGTGGTGAAGGACGCACTAGAGAGGGTCAAGCCGGCGAGGGTCAATCTGGTCAGCGTCGTACTGCTGAGGGTCAAACGGGCGAAGGCCGGGCACGACAAGGTAACGCAGACAACAATACCCAAACCGGTAATAACGAAAACCAAGGCTCGGGAGACAATGCCGCTGCAGGCACTATCCGTAGAACCGACAACGCTGCATCAAATTGAAATGCCGGAACAAACGCAAAAAAATTTCGCGTCATCCAATGTTGAGGTGAACATATGCATGGTTTGATTGGTTGGTTTGGACGCAACTCGGTTGCCGCCAATTTATTAATGGTGTTTATTATCGTTTGGGGCTTAGTGTCCTTATCGAGCCGAATACCGTTGGAAGTGTTCCCCAGTTTTGAATTAGACCGGGTCACTATTCGAGCACCGTTTCGTGGGGCCAGCCCAGCTGAAGTTGAAGAAGCGGTCACCATAAAAATAGAAGAGGCTATTCAGGACATACAAGGCATCAAACGGGTCACCTCTGTTGCCAACGAAGGTTTGGGCACCATCAATGTTGAGATGCTTAAAACAGCTGACCCGGATAAATTGCTCGATGAGGTGAAGCAAGCCGTCGACCAAATTAGCGACTTTCCTGATGATGTTGATGCACCATCCGTTTATGTGCCGTCTCGTTCTAGGGAAGTCATTAGTGTCATTGTAGCGGGTGATCTACCAGAAAAAGATTTACGCAAATTGGCCTCTCGTGTTCGTGATGATTTAGAAGCGTTGCCCGATGTGTCCTCTGTGGCTGTGTCCGGTGCCAGAGAATTTGAGCTGGCCATTGAAGTTTCGGCGGCAGCGTTAAGCCAGTATGACATTACCTTAAGTCAAGTTGCGCAAGCGATTAACAACAGTTCGCTTGACTTGGCAGCAGGGTCAATTCAGACCACCGGTGGCGAGGTATTGTTGCGAACCAAAGGGCAGGCTTACGGCTCTGAAGACTTCCGGGATGTCGTTGTTGTTACCCGGCCAGACGGAACGCGATTAACCGTTGGTGATTTGGCCACAGTTAAAGATGGTTTTTCTGAAGCCCCCCTGCAACAAAGGTATAACACCCAACAATCCATAGAAATTGATGTTTTTCGCACGGGCTTGCAAAGCGCCATTACCGTTGCCGATCAAGTGAAGGAATACATCGATCAAAATCAACCGAACATGCCTTACGGTGTGACCTTAGGGTACTGGCGAGATTCTTCACGAGCAGTAAAAGCCAGGCTGCAAACACTATCAAAGAGTGCGTTACAGGGTGGTTTGTTAATCTTGTTACTGCTGACTTTGTTTTTGCGGTTCTGGGTTGCGGCCTGGGTTTTTATTGGTGTACCGGTTTCGATACTGGGTGGTATTGCGCTCATGCCCTTTTTGGGTGTAAGTATCAATTTGCTCAGCTTGTTTGCCTTTATTCTGGTGCTGGGTATCGTGGTGGACGATGCAATTGTGACAGGTGAAAATATTTACACCCACATGCGTAAAAATCCCAACCGGGTAGAAGCCGCCATTGAAGGTGCACGAGAAGTTGCCGTTCCGGTTACCTTTGGTGTGTTAACCACCGTGGCAGCGTTTATACCTTTATTACTTATAGAAGGTGTGCGCGGGCAGATATTTGCGCAAATTCCTTTGATTGTTATTCCGGTCTTGTTGTTCTCCATTATTGAATCCAAATTCGTGCTGCCCTCGCACATGAGCCACCTGAATTTCCATAAAAAAACCAAGCCCAATATTTTTGCGCGCCTACAGCACAAAATAGCAGACGGTTTTGAATGGTGTGTTGAGAAACTGTACCAGCCGGTTTTGGCCGCTGCTTTGCGGAATCGATACCTGGTGTTGTCGCTGTTTATTGGTTCAGCCATTATTGTTTTTAGTATTGTTAGTGCCGGGCATGTCCGGTTCATCTTTTTTCCCAGAGTTGAAAGCGAAATCGCGCGTGTGTCACTTGAAATGGTCGATGGCACGCCGTTTGAAGTGACGCAAAAACACATAGAAAAAATCACCGAATCTGTACAGGAGCTTCAGGCAAAATACGTTGACCCAGAAACCAATGAAAGTATCATTGAAGGGATCTTATCAACTGCCGGCAGTGCCGGTCGCGGCGCACGTGGGTCGCACGTCGGTCGTATTCTTTTCGAGTTAACACCGCCAGAGGAACGCACCATTGACGTTGGCACCAATGAGGTAGTCGGCGAACTTCGGCGTATGATCGGCACGATTCCCGGAGCCAAGAATATTTCATTTAGGGCAGAAATCGGTCGTGGCGGCAGCCCGATTGATTTGCAATTAGACGGGTTTGATTTTGATCAGCTGCAAGAAGTAGCAGCACTGTTTAAGACCGAACTGGGTAACTACCCTGGTGTGTCTGATGTAAGCGATTCATTTGAGGGGGGAAAGCAGGAAATTCAACTCAGTATCAAACCTGAAGCCCAACAACTGGGTTTAACTCTGTCTATGCTGGCCAGTCAAGTGCGTCCCGCATTTCTTGGAACCGAAGTACAAAGCATTCAGCGCAACCGGGACGATGTGAAAGTGATTGTTCGTTACCCCGAGAGCGAACGACAATCAATTGATAATCTACAGCGTTTACCTATAAGAACACCAAGCGGCGAGGAAGTGTCACTGGGTAGTGTGGCTAACGTCAAGATGGGCCGAGGGTTTTCCAGTATTACCCGAGTAGACCGCCGACGTACCTTGAACGTAGAAGCCGATGTAGATAAAGAGACCGCTGATATTGAAGCCATTAAAACCGGTTTGGAAAGCTATTTCGAAACGATCAAAGCGCAGTACCCTGACATTCGCCTTTCGTTAGAGGGGGAGGCACGAGAGCAACGAGAGTCATTTGGAAGTTTAAAAACCGGTTTGTACTTTGTGTTGCTGGTTATTTATACCTTATTGGCAATACCTTTCAGAAGTTATCTGCAACCTATCATGGTGATGCTGGTTATACCGTTTGGTGTTGTCGGTGGCATTCTGGGTCACATGATTATGGGTATGAATCTGAGCATCATGAGTTACATGGGCATGCTTGCACTTTGCGGTGTGGTGGTTAACGACTCTCTGGTGCTCGTGGACTATGTGAACAGGCGAAGAGCCGAAGGTGTTACTTTGTTTAATGCGGTTAGAACAGCAGGCGTCGCTCGCTTCAGGGCGGTTATCTTAACGTCTCTTACCACGTTCTTCGGTTTGACTCCGCTGATTTTTGAAACCAGTACGCAAGCACAATTCCTGATTCCAATGGCCGTATCTTTGGGTTTTGGCATTTTGTTCGCGACACTGGTAACGCTTATATTAATACCGGTTAATTATCTGGTATTCGAAGATATCAAACGAATGTTTGGTGTTAGAGACGCCCGATTTGTTAAAACGCTGAAGCGACCCGAAGCGATAGAGGCAAAACCTGAAACATGAGCAATGATGCAAAGCGTTCAACGGATGAACAAAAAAAGCTGGACGTCGCGATTAAAGAGTTGTTTGAACACAAAATCGTGTTCAATGAGTATTTGGGTTTTACTATGGGATCGCATACCGCCGGATCGGTGAGTATTGATTTCAAAATGCGGCCAGAGCTGATCGGCCACTATATGCATGGTAGATTGCACGGCGGCGTTATATCGGCCGTATTAGATGCGGCAGGTGGCTTGGCGGTCATATGGAAAATCGCTGATGCTTACAGTAATGAATCCGCAGATCAAATTCTGGAACGCTTCAAGGCATTGGCTACTATTGATATTCGAGTCGACTACCTGCGCCCGGGTATGGGTGAAGTATTCACAGCAGAAGCGAATGTGGTCAGATTAGGACGCAGGATTGCCGCAACCCACGCCGAGCTTCGCAGCAATGAAGTCAGTCAAATAGCCACATCCAGCGCCACTTATATTGTTAGCTAGTATTGTTAGCTAATATTGTTAGCTAATTTCTGTCTGTAGTGATCGTGAACACACCGGCAGTAAAGCGATGATGTTCAAGGTTCAAGGTTCAAGGTTCAAGGTTCAACGTTCAACGTTCAACGTTCAAAGCGCGAGACGCGAGACGCGAGACGCGAAATGTGAAACGCGAAATGTGAAACGCGAAACGCGAAACGCGAAACGCGAAACGCGAAACGCGAAACGCGAAACGCGAAACGCGAAATGTGAAACGCGAAATGTGAAACGCGAAATGTGAAACGCGAAATGTGAAACGCGAAAACAGACTGTTTAGCAACCAGAGAGCTGAGTGTTTAGTGCTTTCTTTTTATCCTGAAGTACGCTTTGTTGTTTAGCAGATTGCCCAGAGCGCATTTGCTCGAATAGGTCGTTCATTTGCGCTGCTAAGTCCTTCTTACAATTTTCTTTTCCGCTCTCGCTTTCAACGCTCGTGGTTTCGGTAGCAGTTCGTACGCCCAATGCCGGTGGGGTAACCGCGCTTGCAGTTGGCGCTGACTCCGCTGGTTTGGATGCTAAAGTCGATGATGTGGCTTTCTCACAGCCCCCCAATTCAGAGATAAAACTGTAAGGAAAGTCATCACACCCGACCGAGCCGTAAGACCCTGCAGAGCACCTTGCAGCCGATAACGAAGCAATGCGGTCCGTTGTTATGTCGACGTTATCTTTGTGCGTGTAAACATAGTTGATAACCCCGATCGAGGTGTTAGGCATAGCATCAATGCCGCCATAAGAATCGAATATGTTTCCTGAGGTTTGACCCAATCTCATGCTCATGGCAGTTTTGCGAGCAAAGTTATTTGCAATGCGACAGTCCATAATTTCTCTGTTAGAAGACACCGAGTCCAGGAGTTTGGCCTGCTGTACATGTGCCGCACAGGGCGTTTGTTTGTAGCTGGTGCTGCCGTTGGCTTCCACGCATTTGTAGATGGCTGCCAGGGCGGAGTTCGGCGATAGAGCACTACCCAGAGCAATCAGGGCTGTTAAAGTCAAGCCACTGACCAGCCCAGTGGTTGAGCTTAGTTGTGTTTTTCGGATTACCGGTATCATGTCCATATCAGCCGCAACAACAATGGTTAAAGAAGTTAGCGGCCCGAGAATGTCGCATTTTTATGCGGAGCTGCACAGATATTTGACTGCGAGGGGTTAAATGGCGGGTAGCTTTTAATTTTGCTAACTGGCGCACTTCGCTTTAACTGGTGTACTTCGCTGTTGTTGATAACCATGGCTAAAAACCTCACTCACTGCTCGACAAAAAATACCTGTTTACACGAATTTCTGGTTGTGGAATCAGCGTTGTATTGTGGTAGTGCATATAGATCGCAATCACATCATCCAGCGATGAGGCTTTTTTAGTTGTGCACCAAGTGCATCTGGCCAGTCGTTTGATGTTGTCCCTCATCATAGCTAGCGTGTGATTGATATTAAACATCGGGTCAAAGCCAATTCGCTTTAACTCACCTTGGCCGGTTAACGAGCCCCTTACTGACTGGTGCTGGGTGTGAATCATTCGTGGGAATACAGTTTTTATTTCGGCTGCATAGTGCGGGTGTTCATCAGTAGTAATTGCAGCCCTTGGTGACACGTATTGTTTTACTGATTTCAGCACCCGCTTTCTCATTGAACCACTGCGATTAGGTCGCTTGCCATACTTCTCTACTGAGCGTATGGATATGACCCCGGAAGCGGGTATTGGTGCGATACCAAATCCGATAATGCACCGGGTTCGGGTGCAGGACATCACTGCAACTGACAGGGGTTTTAACCGCGAATGCTCGAAGGTGATCAGTTCATCCCATTGAACTGAGTTAAATGGGCCAACTTGCTCAAGCCATTTGGCAGCTTTCTTGCGCGCCTCGGCAGCCAGAAAGATAACTTTTCGCGCAACGGTTTTTCTGGCACACCCGTGCTTGATGGCAATGCGCCGCTGAGCGGTGCTGCTGGCAATGTCCATTTCAACCAAGCGGTTAAGCCGCCGTCGCTTTTGCCGGTAGGTTGGTGTGTGGGTCGCGCTGGAATGGCAAGATTTGCAGTTGGCGCAGCGATAACGTTGAATGGATTGAGCATCGTCGAAACGATGATAACGACCGTACTTAATGGAACCAATGGCTCCGCAGCGGGGACATAAAGGATTCATCCGTGAACCTTGTAGTTTGTAAGTTGTGCGTAAAACTATACCTTAAAATTAAGAACAACACTCAAGTCATCCAGTTCATTTGGGCTTAAATTCTGGATAGCACCAATGCTGCCAAACCATCTGTCTCTTACGCTCTTTAGGTTCATCTTTCATGTTTGTTCTCAGCGTAACAAAATGCACACTGAGAATACCAAGTTGCTCGTTTCGCTGGCGGCCAGGTTGATTCCATTTTTTGCATTGATAATGTCCATAAGCACTGCGAACGGTATTGTTTTTATAGCTGCGTAAGCGGTCGTAATACTTGCGCGTACGGTAACCATCGTACAGTGGGTACATGTAGTCAGGTGGCACCCATTCGTCTTCGGGCTCAGTGCGTGTGTATAAATTAACTTTTTCACCGCTGCGTAAAGTCCCGTGCACTTGCGGGTAAATGGATATGGTGAGCGGTTTGGGTGCAAACATACTCCACTTTTGATCGATGCGCAGAATGCGGGCCATGGTGTCTAGCGTGCGGCCAGCTTCAATACTGCCAATGGATGCTGTTCTTATCCAGCCCATGCCGCCGAGAGTGCTGATATTGAAAATCAGAATAACGATAAAGCACACGCAAGCAAATATTTGCGTTGGTGCTGTGGGTATCAGTTTGACGGGTCGATATGGAAGTGCCTTTGCTGTGATGTCACCCATGGTGCCACGATTGGTCGCAATCCACCTGTACAGGCGGTTGCCCAGCCACATGAAAGGTGGGAATCGCATTAACCAGCCAAGTGGCTTAAACAACCAGTTTTGACAAAACAAAAATGCCATTGCGTGCCAATGCGTGTAAGTCTTGCCATTGCCATCGGTAATAACCCACGAGTTTTCCCGTTCCATAATGGCGTAGATGTCGTTGTAATCTTGTGCTCTTAATATTTTTACTGTGTCGGGTAACAAGAACTCGCGCAGAATCAAGCACATCTTTAAACAAAAACCGCAATCTTCGTCGTAGTACATAGTGACCTTTGCGGCCTTGGATTGTTGTTTGCGTTTGGCCAGAAAAATCCATATCGCGGATGGGATTAATAGACTAAGAGACATAAAATCAATTAATGGAAACAGGCCTATATGCATTAGCGTCATAAACGCAACATGCAGCGATGCCAGCAGTAGAAGTCCGATAATTCGGGCGATGGGCCATTTGAAGGGAAGCAAGACCAGCACAGGCCCAACAAACTCTGCAAAGAGCACATAAAACGTTGCGATAGGAAGTATTGGTGAAAATTGCCTGAACCAATTACCAATCGGGCTGGCAAAGTGCTGTATGTGCAACGTGTACTCAGCGGCTTCGAATGGGAATCGCCATGGGTCACCGGTTTTTAATAAGGCGGTAAAAAAATACAAAAACAGCACCTGAAAGATCACGGCAATCGTTGCCATTGAAAAGTACAGCTGAGCATTGCCTGGCTGGAAGCGTAATTGATTTGGATTGCGCTTGTTTTCTGGTTGCAAGGCGGCATCCACAGACCACTTCGCACCAAGTGGCAGGAACATTCCCCAAAAGCACATGACCACCAGCAGGATATCGCCACCCTGCAGCACCATTTCGTTGCGGTTCATTAAAGAGGCAAGCAGAATCCACGAGATAAAGTTCACCACTCTGGTGCGATAACCGATAAGCAGCAGAAATGCGAACACGGCAGCGACGGCAAATAACAGTATTTGCCACCACAAGGCTCCGGAGGCGGCATGCAAAGACAGGTACCACTGATTATTGACCTCGAGCCATTTAACTCGCGGGAGCACACCAGCATCTGTATAAAACATCTGCATAGTTGGAATACGCAGAACTAGATCAAGCAGCAGCAATAAAGCCAGCATGATTCGCATCAGAGCCAGCGAACGCAGGTCGATGCTGAAAACAGTTTTCATGTTGCGCCAAAACGAGCTGGCGGGTTGGTCGACTTTTGGCGTGGTTGTCGGCTGATTCATCCGTGTTGGATAGTCTCTGGTGGCTCAGGGTTGCAGTTTAGCAAAACTGCATGATAAGAGACGAGTGTTGCGATTCAGTCCCAACTGGTGTACTTGAGTGTTGTTATGAATCTCTCGAGCCAGCAGCTCGATTCGTTTTCATCCAATTCGGTCTCCGCAGCGGAGCTCACACAAGTCACTGTCGAGGTACCACTTAGCCTGCAGCCGAGAATAACAACACTCAAGTCAGCCAGCTTGGTTGCCGAGCAGGTGGAATTCAAACCAGATAGGCAAATCTTGATCTGGCAGTGACAGCAATGCCCGGCTTTCAATGTAGTCTGCATCGAGTACGACACCGGTTTGGCCCATGTGTTCGCCTTGGATAACGCGCACTTTTAATCCAGCGGCAAAAACCGGTGGTCGTTTTTTTGATGCCTGCTCATACCTGGCGTTAGAGGCATCAAGCATATTGCGCAGCGAGTGCAAGCGAGCTTTCTCTTGAGCAGAGAGTTCTTTTGGTTGGGTTAATTGATCGTCTGCGGGTTTTTTATCGGGTGCTCTGTCCATCGTGCTTTCATCCTTGCTGCCAGCATTCTCATCAGCCGATGCCGCGTTTAGCTCGTTAAAATGCTCATCCAGAAATGGTAAATGAATGATCGCCGAATCTTCATTGTCGTTTTTGCGCCTGTTCTTTTCACGGCGTTCGCCGAACGTGCGTCGCCACAGCCCGTCCCCATCGAGCAATTGCCTGCGCTTGCGCTCACGCTTTTCCAGCCGTCGTTTTTTATCAGGTGGGTGTGCGATGGTCCCAAACCTCTGTTAATGACACCTTTAAGTAAGATATTCTACCTGCAGGCACCAGGCCAATACAGTGATCACTTTGCCGAATTTTACCCAATAGTGCCGAGCCCGGAGCGCTGGTTCACAATGATGTTTTGTCTAAAAATGTCATTAATCGGGTTAGTGCCGGCTCACTAAAGCGTAAAAAGTGTGCGCAATTTACCAATACAGGCATTGTAAACACATTTTTAACGCGGACTTGTTCAAGTATTTCTTCGTGCTGTTTTAGATGGGTGTGCGCATATCCGTTACCTCACCTGTGGAGAGGTTGCGTACGTCGCCAAAACAAGAAATTCATAGAAATTTCGGTGATGTCGTCTTTGGGCCAGGCGCAGACCATTTCCGCATTACACAACATCCCGTTAAGAGGAGTGGTAATGCAATTTATAAATGACAGATTGCTGATAGCCAGTTTGGTGGTCATGATGACCACCTTAGGCAGTGCACAGGCCGATTATGGACAATCTTTGGTGGTCGTCGAAGGCGATATCCTTACGGCGTCTGATGCGCCACACAATGCTATGCAGCACCGCGGCATTGGTGTGCGACCAGGGAGCGGGGTCTGGGAAGACGGGATTGTTCCTTACTATATTGATCCCGATCTCCAGCCCTATGTTCAGCAGATTGTTAAGAAAGCGGTTTTCCATTGGAACAAAGTGGGTGGTATCTCGTTAATTGAGATTAACCCTTATACGAGTACCAGTCCGGATGACTACTTACACTTTATGCCAGCTGAAAGCTGTGCGTCCTGGGTTGGCCGACAAGGTGGTGCGCAGGCTGTTTGGACGGCTAAGAGCTGCAGTGCTGGAACCATGATGCACGAGATTGGTCACGCTTTGGGCTTAGAGCACGAACACACACGCCCGGACCGAGATCAGTACATTAATATTCTGTGGGAAAACATTAACCCGGATAAAGTCAGTAACTTCGCCATCAGCGATCACAGTAAATTGAACTATGGTCCATACGACTACGCGTCAATCATGCATTACGGTGAATACTTTTTCTCCAATAATGGCGTTCAAACGATTGAAGCGCTGCAAAACAACGGCACGGTGATCGGACAACGGATTGCACCCAGTGCCGGTGACATAGAAGCGATATCACAACTTTATGGAAGTGATATTTCTTTAGCGAGCAATGTTGTTGTTGAAAATGGCCAAAGCGAAGTCACGTTGTTTGTGGCTAACGAAAGTCAGCAAGGCGCGAACGACTTAACGATCCAACTTAATGTTGGTCAGGCCACCTTGTTGTCCAACAACAGTGCTGCCTGGAGCTGCGCTACTTACGATGGCACCTTGCAATGCAAGAAAGACCGCTTATCCGGTCAGAGCCAGAACACGATAGTGCTGTTACTTGATCAATCTCTGAGTGAGGCACAACTTAATCCCACTATTGCTTCAAATACACCCGATGCCAATATGGCCAACAACTCTGGTGGGTCGTCACCGGCTGCAGCCATCCCTGCGCCGAATCCTGCAGGCTCTGAACCCTATGCCGATCAACAGTTGACGGCCAATGCCGGATCCATGGGGTATTCGATCGGTGCTCTGATTGCCCTGGGTCTGCTGCGTTTGCGTCGAAGACCGGCGTAATCCAGTTCCCCTCCTGCCAGGCAGGGTTATTCCCACTTGCTATACTCAGTGCTCGGCAAGCAACACAGTGAATTAGCACATGCGTGGAGCGGGTGGCACTAACGGTGGAGAATTAAGCTTTCTTATCGGGCTGGCTATGATGGTGGCGGGTTTCTACCTGCTGTTAAGTTCTATTGTCATCAGCAGCTCATTTGGATTTGGTATGCGTCTGTATGGCATTGGCGCTTATGGTATAACCAGTGGCATGCTAATGATTCCGTTTATATTCGGTGTCATCTTTATCTTCTACGACAGTAAAAAATACATCGGCTGGTTACTGTGTGCGGGAACCATTGTTGCGCTTATCGTTGGCGTGCTTGCTCGTTCACAGTTCACTTTTGCAAGAATGTCTGCCTTTGACCTATTGCTGATCCTTATATTGTCTTTTGGCGGATTGGGATTGTTTGTCCGTTCGCTTCGCAGTAATCCACTATAGGTAATTCGCTCTTGAAACTTGTTTTAACTGGTGCAGCCGGAAGACTGGGTTCTTATTTGCGTGAGCCGCTGAGTGTTCTCGCCGACTCGTTGGTGTCCTCAGATATAGCTGATGATGTGGGTACTTTGTTTCCGGGGGAAACTTATATCAAAGCTGACCTTGCGCAACTGGATGCCATGCTAGAGCTAACCCGCGATGCCGACATGATTGTGCATTTCGGCGCACACGGAGATGAGGCAGATTTTGACACCATCTTAGGCCCTAATATTATTGGTGCTTACAATATCTGGGAAGCGGCATATCGCAACAAGGTGCGTCGAGTGGTGTACGCCAGTTCTATTCACGCGGTGGGTATGCACAAGAAAACCGACTTCATTGGTACCGATGCACCGCACAGACCCGACACTTACTATGGGTTGGCAAAGTGTTTCGCCGAAGATCTGGCCAGCTTGTACTGGGACAAACGACAGGTTGAAAGCGTGTGTATGCGAATTTTATCGTGCGCACAGGTCACCAGTACCCGAGCGCTTGGCACGTGGTTGTCGTACGATGATTTAATCGAGCTGGTTAAGGTGTCCATCAATACGCCAGTCACCGGGTTCACCGTGGTCTATGGTGTTTCCAACAATGATCGTACCCCGGTAGACAATAGCCGCGCACACTTTCTTGGGTTTAAACCAAAAGACAACGCCGAGCAATTCGCGGAAAAAATGCTAACGGCTTGCGCACCTGCGAACCTGAATGATGTGGGTGAAACCTGTCACGGTGGACCGTTTGCGTCTATTGCTTTAGGTAACAGCGGGCTGGCTACCATGGACATTGTCGACGACACAAAAAAGACCTGATGGCACACTAGCCGTCTATACACACCATGCTGCGCACCAAAGTGAATATCGAGCAGCGCCTGTCTTTCTACTACGGGTTTTTTTTTCTTTCCATTGGCACAGCGATGCCATTTGCTGCCCTGTGGTTCGCATCGTTGGGCATTTCTGCAACGTTCACAGGCACCATCTTCGCGGCGCCGTCTTTTGCTATTGTGCTTTTTACGGTGTTGATCGGTGGCTGGGCAGACAAGCTTGCTGACTGGCGCACGGCCATCATTACCTGTAACTGGGTAGCTCTGGCTTTATCCAGCTGGTTTTTGTTCCGGCATAATCATTGGGATGTGTTGTTTGTCTGGACCTTCACCGGGTTATTTTTACACGCCAGTGGCCCGATCACCGATGCCGCATCCCTGAGCGTCACGCGAAAACGAGGCAGCGATTTTGCGCGAATCAGGGCTGTTGGCTCAGTTGGATTTATCATTGGCGTTTTAAGCGCGGGCGCGGTATTTGATCGAGTCGGCATCGCCTGGTTTGTCGCTGTTTTAGTGGCGGGCGCCTTGTTGCGCGTCGTCGCGGCTCACTCGCTGCCGCATTTCAAATCAACACCGGAACCTGAATCCAGCGTTGCACAGGCATTGGCTGGGATTGCGGGGCTGCGTCACCCGGGTATCCTGTTGGTGATTATCGGTGCTGCAATGCTCAATGCCTCGCATGGATTTTATAATGTGTTCGCTGTCATGCATTGGACGGCCCTTAATATGAGCACTGGTACAGCATCGGTATTGTGGTCGATCAGCGTGGTGGCCGAAGTGGCGCTGATGTGGTCCTTTGCCAGTGTGGCTAAACGATTTTCTGCCAGAAAATGCCTTCTGTTTGCCAGCCTTGTTGGTGCTGCGCGTTGGTTTTTGACTGGCATTGAACCAGGTCTGGTAGAGCTCGTCCTTTTACAGTCATTGCACTCAATCACCTTTGGGCTGACCTTTCTTGCCTGCGTCAATTTCATTGCGCGCCGTATACATGAAGACAATGCGGCCCAGGCACAAAGTGTGTTCGCCACGCTGATTACGCTGTTCATGGCCGGCTCTGTGTGGGTATCCGGGTGGTTGTACGATAGCTTTGCCGGCAAGAGCTACTGGGCGATGTCAGTGCTGGCTCTGTGTGGTGGAGTCTGCGTGTTGCTGAGCTTTTTTAGTCGTCTGGAAGACCCGGTTTCACCGTAACTTTGCGTACATAGCCTGTTTCCAGACCACACCGCTGTGGTTAAGCCCAAACTGTCTCAAAGTTGACGTTATCAGACCAGAAAACTGCGCTATTTTTTTACCCACGAAGCGTTGTCTTGCAGCACAATAGGCGCCCTATGCAAATAGTTATCGTGTGACTATGACTCGTTTTTCCGGATTCGGACTTATCAAGCAAGCCTGGCAGCATCAGGAAAATTGGCAGCGCATGTGGCGTAGCCCGAAGCCAAAAGCGCACTACGACTTTATTGTCGTTGGTGGAGGTGGGCATGGACTGGCCACGGCTTACTATTTGGCCAAAATCCACAACAAGGCCAACGTGGCGGTGTTGGAAAAAGGTTGGTTGGGCGGGGGTAACACCGGACGAAATACCACCATTGTGCGTTCAAATTATTTGTGGGACGAGGCGGCGCATTTGTACGAACATGCGATGAAACTATGGGAAGGCTTGTCGCAAGACCTCAACTATAACGTGATGTTTTCCCAGCGTGGTGTAATGAACCTTGGCCACAATCTTCAGGACATGCGTGATATTGAAAGGCGCGTTAATGCCAATCGTTTGAACGGTATTGATGGTGAGGTACTCGACGCTCAGCAATGTCAGGAAATCGTACCCATCATGGATTGTTCAGGCAGCACCCGATACCCGGTGTTAGGCGCCTCATGGCAACCGCGAGCCGGTGTGGCCAGACACGATGCCGTTGCCTGGGGATACGCGCGTGCGGCTGATCAGCTGGGCGTGGACATCATTCAGCAGTGTGAAGTTAGCGATATTCTGGTTGAAGACGGCGCGGCGATTGGCGTGAATACCAAACAGCATGGTGTGATTAAAGCCGGGCGAGTAGGTTGTGTGGCAGCGGGTAATTCCAGCGTTCTGGCAAAGATGGCAGGGTTTCAATTACCGCTCGAATCACATCCATTGCAAGCATTTGTATCCGAGCCTATCAAGCCGATTCTGGACACCGTGGTTATGTCCAATGCAGTGCACGGGTATATGTCGCAATCTGATAAAGGCGATTTAGTCATAGGCGCGGGTATCGATGGCTACGTTGGTTATGGTCAAAGAGGGTCGTACCCGGTTATTGAACATACAGTGCATGCCATCATGGAATTGTTTCCCATTGTTAGCCGGGTACACATGAACCGACAATGGGGCGGCATTGTTGATACTACACCCGATGCGTGCCCGATACTCTCGGCAACACCAGTAGAGAATCTCTTTTTTAATTGTGGTTGGGGTACCGGTGGTTTTAAGGCAACACCTGGTAGTGGTCATGTGTTCGCCGATTTGCTGGCCAAGGGACGGGCAAATAAAATGGCAGCGCCTTTTTCAATGTTCCGGTTTTATGACGGTGCACTGATAGATGAGCACGGTGCAGCTGGTGTCGCACATTAACTCGCAACCTTAAATCCGGGATACCTACATGTTTGTCATTTATTGCCCTTATTGCGAAGAGCACCGCGAAGAAGAAGAGTTTCATGCCAGTGGTGAAGCTCATCTTGCAAGGCCCCTCGACCCTGACAACTGCAGTGATAAGGAGTGGGGTGACTTTCTGTACTTTCGTCAAAATCCGCGTGGCATTCATAAAGAACTTTGGCAGCACACAGCTGGCTGTCGCAAGTTCTTTAACATCACACGCAATACGGTGAGCTACGAAATTCTGGATACTTATAAAGTGGGCGAGACATCAAGCGTCATCGTGGAAGGTTCTCATCATGGTTAATTTGGTGCATGGTCGGTTTACGCAAAAAAACCGCTTGCCCGCGGGTGGCCGTATCGATCGACAGAATATGCTGACGTTTCGCTTTAACGGTCGTTACTACAAAGGCTATGAAGGCGACACGCTAGCTTCAGCGTTGCTAGCCAATGGCATTAATGTGGTTGGTAGAAGTTTTAAATACTCGCGAGCCCGCGGCATCATGAGCGCCGGTGTTGAAGAGCCCAATGCCATTATGCAAGTGGGCTCAACCGAAGCGACCCAAGTACCCAATGTACGCGCTACGGAGCAATATCTGTATGAGGGCCTGGTGTGCAGTTCGGTTAACGGCTGGCCAAGCGTGAAGTTCGATGTAATGAGTTTGTTTGGGCGAATGGCCGGAGGCGCTATGGGTCCAGGCTTCTACTACAAAACATTCATGTTTCCGGCGGTTATGTGGGAAACCTACGAGAAATTTATCCGTAAAGCGGCAGGCTTGGGTCGCAGTTCCAAAGAGCGCGACCCTGATACATACGATCACATGCATCACCATGTTGATGTGATGGTGGTCGGCGCCGGTGCCACTGGTCTGTTGGCAGCGCTGGCGGCAGCACGCTCTGGAAAGCGGGTCATGATTGCCGATGAGCAAAACGAAATGGGTGGTGCTTTACTGCATCAGACAATTAATATCGACGATAAACCAGCGCTTGAATGGGTCAGTGATATTTGTGCACAGCTTGATGATCACGATAACGTGGTGCGCTTGACTCGAAGCGTGGTTACCGGTTTGCATGACCATAACTTTTTAACCATTAACGAGAAACGCACACACCACTTGGGCGATCAAGCACCCTCTGGTATGTCGCGAGAGCGCATACATAAAGTACGAGCGCACAGTGTTGTGCTTGCCACGGGTGCACACGAGCGACCCTTGGTTTTTGGCAACAATGATTTACCTGGTTGTATGCAGTGTTCTGCGGTGTCGACTTACATCCGGCGCTATGCAGTCGTACCTGGAGGCGCTTTGGTTGTGATGACCTGCAACGATTCGGGCTACCAGTGTGCTATTGACTGGTACGATGTCGGCCGCGAAGTGGTTGCTATTGTGGACTCCCGTGCTAATCCACATGGCGCTGTGTTAAATGAAGCCAAGAGTCGGGGCATAAAAGTGCTCAGCGGTTCAGCGCTAATAGAAGCGCGGGGCGCTCATCGAGTCAAAAAAGCCTTGATAGCAACAATCGATGAAACCGGCAGCTTTGTCACTGGTGAGCCTGTTGAATATGCTTGCGACACCATTGCCACATCAGGCGGCTGGAGCCCTGCTGTGCATTTATCCTGTCACTCCGGTAGCCGGCCTGTTTGGAACGAGGACATTAATGGGTTTGTTCCCGGAGAGACACATGAGCGACGCTATTTTGCAGGTAGCTTAAGTGGCGCTCAAAGTTTGTCTGCCTGTTTTGAGCAAGGCGTTGCGGCTGGGCTAAATGCCGCTGATGTAAGCACCTCTGAGCTGTCAGTTCCGAAGGTAGACGAGCTGCAGCAGGGGGATGCCATGGCAATGTATCTGGTGCCGCATACCAAAGCACCAACGCGAGCCCCCAAACAGTTTGTCGATATGCAAAACGATGTGACCGCATCGGGTTTGCAGGTCAGCACGCTGGAAGGCTTTGAGTCCATCGAACACGTTAAACGTTATACCGCCATGGGCTTTGGTACCGATCAGGGTAAAACAGGCAATATTAATGGTATGGCAATTGTTGCCAAGGCATTGGATAAAACCATAGCGCAAACCGGTACAACGGTTTTTCGACCTAACTACACACCGGTGACGTTTGGCGCAGTGGGCGGTAGTCATCGCGGCGACTTGTTCGATCCCAAGCGTTTTACTCCTATGCACCAATGGCATGTAGAGCATGGCGCACGGTTCGAAAACGTCGGTCAGTGGAAACGTGCCTGGTATTTCCCGCGTGAGGGCGAGTCCATGCAAGACACACTGAATCGTGAGTGTCTGGCGACTCGCAATAGTGTGGGTATTCTGGATGCATCGACTCTGGGTAAAATCGATATACAAGGCCAGGATGCGCGTGAATTTTTAGGTCGTGTTTACACCAATGCCTGGGCAAAACTGGCACCGGGACGTTGTCGTTACGGGTTAATGTGTGGTGAGGATGGCATGGTCATGGATGATGGTGTCACGGCCTGTCTTGCTGACAATCATTTCCTCATGACAACCACCACAGGCGGCGCTGCGCGCGTGCTGTCCTGGCTGGAGCTTTATCATCAAACCGAGTGGCCCGAACTTGATGTGTACTTTAATAGCGTCACAGATCATTGGGCCACCATGACAATTTCTGGGCCCAACAGTCGCGCCTTGCTGGCCAAGGTGTGCTCCGATATCAGTCTGGATAAAAATGATTTCAAATTTATGGACTGGCGTGCCGGAACGGTTGCTGGTGCACCAGCGCGGGTGTTTAGAATCTCATTTACCGGTGAAATGTCGTTTGAGATAAATGTGCCCGCGCACTATGGTTTACACGTGTGGGAAGCTTTATTTGAGCATGGCCGCGAGTTTGATCTTACGCCTTACGGTACGGAGTCGATGCACGTGCTTCGTGCTGAAAAAGGCTTTGTCATCGTTGGTCAGGATACCGATGGTTCGATAACACCCATAGACATGGATCATGCCTGGGCAGTGGTTAACAGTAAGCCGTTTAGTTATATCGGCAAGCGTGGCATGCAGCGAGAAGACTGCCTGCGACCCAACCGCAAGCAACTGGTTGGTTTGGAAACCGTCAATCCAGATACGGTCTTGCCGGAGGGTGCACAAGCCGTGCGTAACCCCGAACAGTCAATTCCCATGACCATGGTTGGGCACGTCACTTCCAGCTACTACAGCGCAAATGCTGGTCGCAGTATTGCGCTGGCCGTAATACGTGATGGTTTAAACCGCAAAGGCGAGTCGGTTTATTTTCCGCTAGCCGACGGTCAAGTGATTGAAGCCGTGATCAGTAACACCTGCTGGATAGACTCAGCCGGTGATCGTCAGAAGCAATAGAGACTAAAAGCAATGACTAAGGTACATGTATCTGATCAACACGCCGCCAACTCAGTAACGTCAAAGAGTGAGTTTGCCGACAGCTCTGTGCCCGTTATGCAAACCGCGCTTGGACATGTTGGGTTTGAAAAGCTCTCGATGCGTGTGCGCAGTGGACAGGGCGTGACGGTGCGTGAACTGCCCGTTACAGGGCTGCTTGTTTTACGGGCGCGTGACGACAAGGCTAGTTTAGAAAAGGCAATGCAGGCGCAATTCGGACTGGCATTGCCTCCCACGTTGTCGAGTAGCTGCATTGATTATCAAGCGAACGGCACATTGTGCTTACGCTGGATTGCGCCCGACGAATGGTTATTGTCATGCTCAGCTGAAAGCGCGTTTGCAATTGAAACCGGTTTGCGCGAAAAGCTCAATGGCGCGTCGGTTGCGATTGTCAATGTCAGTGGCGGCTTTACTTTTATTGAGTTGATGGGACCACACGTTATCAATGTTTTAAAGAAAAGCACGGCTTACGATACCCATCCTGACAATTTCAGTAAAGGCAAGGTCGTCAATACCGTATTTGCGAAAGCACAGGTGACCATGCGTTGCATTGGACCTGAGCATGTTGAGTTAATTGTGCGGCGTAGTTTTGCAGACTATGTTTGGCACTGGATTCAGGTTGCAGCAGCCGAATACGGATTAAGTATTAGCGTGTAAATAACGTACTACCAGAGGCTTGGCCGCCGCTCATACTTATGATCGTGTGGGCCGAGCAATTTGTCTGCTGGCCTGCCAATCACCACCAGCATCAGCTAAAAATGTGACGTAGCTCACCTAGTGTCAAAGATCTGAACCCTTCCACAGCAATAGCGTGATTGAAACTACAGAAATAAGCCCATAGGCCGATTTTTCGTGATGGACGCATAGTTTTTATGCGGACAGCCAGCAATGTTAAACGCACGGAATTCTTTTACATGGGCAGAAGCAACAACAGTGGCCGTAACAAGCGGGCCCCAGTAGTAGAAGCACTTGAGCCAAGAGTTTTGTACTCGGCCGATACCTTGAGTGCTTTTGCTCTTCTGTTGAACGACTCAAATCCGGAAAGTGATCCAGCACCTGTTGCAGAATTTGCAGTGCCCGATGAGGCAGGCTCGTCTAACGAGGTTGTTCAGGAACTGGTGTTCATTGATAGTCGAGTGCCAGAGGTACAGTCAATCGTTGATGACATCACTGAAGCTAAAGGTGAGTCAGTGCTAATAGTGATAGTGGACCATGATCAAAATGGTCTTGAGATTATTCAACAAACACTGTCTGACTACAGTCAGATTGATTCTGTGCATATTGTTTCCCACAGTTTGGGCGATGGTGTTCGCGTTGGCATCGACATTATAAATGAGCGCAGCTTGTTAGCTCAGCAAGCATTGTTCAATTCATGGGGTGAATCGCTGTCTGCCAATGCTGACATTCTGTTGTATGGATGTGATCTGGCCGCAACGACCGATGGTCAGGCGGTTATAAAAGAATTGGCTGTGTTAACCCAGGCTGATGTCGCCGCCAGCGACGATTTTACCGGCGATAAAAATAAGTCAGGGGATTGGGCTCTGGAGTATAAAACCGGTGCAATCGAAACGCAGGATTTACTCAGCGCCGAATTACAGGACACCTGGGCTTATATTCTGAACACATGGGATGGTACAACACTCAGCATCGACTCATTAAACGACAAGTTTTCAATTGCGGCTGGGCGATATGACTCTGTTGACGCATTAATAGCGCATGCTTCAAACTCGGCAGACCCTGTTGAGCAAGTAATATCCTTGCGTGAGGCTATATATGCTGCCAACAATGATCCCGCTCTACCTGCTGACTTTACGATTAAGTTAGTCACTCCCGGTACGTACTTGCTAACCATAGACGGCCTGGATGATAACTTATCAATCAGTGATGATCTGGATATTATCCAGAACATGAAAATAGAAGGGCTGGGTTCTACCGGACCCAGTAAAACTACTATTCAAGCAGATGCAGCGTTTGTAGATACCAATGGTTTAAGTTCAGAGCAAAAACGTGTCATTGATGTGCATGGAGATATCACAGTCGAATTATCCGGCATTGAAATCAAAGGAGGCAGAATTGCTGACGCAGGTGGTGGCCTGAGAGTATTTGATGGCTTACTGACACTGGACGATGTCGTTGTCATTGACAACCGAACTGTCGCTAATGGTGGTGGCGGTATTTACTCCACCAAAGCGTTCATTGTCATTAACGATAGCGTCATTAAAGATAATCACGCAGGTACCTTTGGAGGTGGAGTAGGAGCCGGTTTTGAATCAGTACTCGAATTATCTAATGTGGAGATAAACCATAACCACGCCGGCACTGAAGGCGGCGGCTTGTACTTGCAGTCAACCACCGTCATCGATAACGGGTCACGAATACTCCTTAATGAAGCCGTCGATGGCGCTGGTGTGTATTTAGCGCATCCTTCGGTGAAGGCAGACATTTTTAATACCAGTATTGAAAGTAACGTTGCGCTAAATAACGCGGGTGGTATCTATGTGGCAGCAGGGACTGTAGAACTGGGTAGCGGTAGCATCGTCGACAATAACAGAGCAAACAATCATGCAGGTGGTATTTTTGTTAGTGGTGTACTGCAGGCAGATAGTACCGTTATATCGAACAATATCTCGACAAATGGTCACGGCGGCGGCATTCATACCGTTGGTACAGCGCAGCTAAATGATGTGCACCTTTACAGTAATCGCGCCGATGGTACCGGTACAAATGGTAACGGCGGCGGAATATATGTAAACGGGACACTCGTCATTAACAACTCGAGCCTGCACGATAATAAAGCCAATGATGGTGGAGGTATTTATTACCTTTCAACATCGCCGGGTGCCAAAATAGAGAATACCACGCTGTTCGAAAATGAAGCCTCATTAGATGGTGGTGGTGTTGTTGTTAAGTCTGGTGTGAATTTAGAAATTATCAATGCAACCATTGCTAACAACGTTGCCGTCGCAGGAAACAATGGTGCGGTGGATGTTGACAATGGTTCTGTGAAAATATCGAATTCTATTGTTATGGCGAACTCTGCTATTGGCGGAAGTATTTCGAATCAGCTTGCGATGGGAGTAGTATCTGAAGGATTTAATCTTATCTCTGATGGTAACAGAGAAACCTTGTTCGCCCAACACTACACAGATATTATCTACCGAAGCACGCACAATTATGTGGTTCAAGCCAATTTAGCAACTGCGCTAAGCAACGACGGTAATAGCACAGCACAGCACTTAAGACTGCAGGCAGGAAGTGACGCTATTGACGCTGGCAGTGGCTCTTATAGAAAAGACGGTTATGGTATTACGGGTAATGAATATGCTGATATTGGTGCGGTGGAATATCAGGCAACGTCAGTTAGTCAAAAAGTGTACTTTGTTGATGAGAATGAAAATGCCATATACCGCATGAATGAAGATGGCAGGGCGGTACAAAAAATAGTTGAAAGTGGCGCGAAACCATATCAATATCTTGACATTGCTTACGACTCTAAATCGCAGCATCTTTTCGCAATTAGGTATTTGGATGAACCCGTAGGATTAGATGATGAATACGCCATAGTCTATTACCGGAACGACGGTACCGAGATCAATGGTTCGGTATTACTAACTGCCGGTGAAAATTTTGTGCCAGGTATATTCAATGATTTTCAAGCGAGTACCGTTGCTTTGTCAGTGGCTGAGTCAATTGACCCATCACAGCCCAACACATTGTTTTTTGCTCAGCACAATGTGGCTACTAATATACCCTTAATTTACTCTGTTGACATTGACTACACCGTAGATGCCAATAGGCAAGCTACAATTAATTCTGATATCTGGGTTGATTACACCACAGTGTACTTCGATATAAATTCGACCCTTCGAAGAATATCATCTCTGGATGCTGCGTTCGACCCTGCTAATCCTGATGATTATTTCGTTGTGGTAGCGAACCAAGCGCCTGATAGTTCACCTGATTTTGTGGGCTTTAAAGTTGTTAGTAACGTGATGACGCCGTACCCGATAAATGTTGATGTCAATGGATCACCAGCAGCCAATAACACGATCAGATCGACTGCCTATGACCCCGGCGCGGAGAAAGTCTATTTTGCCCTAAACAATCTTGTTATTCGTGCGCCGGTTGGCCAGAATTTCGAGAGTAGTATTGGCTATTTTCGAAGTAATTTCAATGTGGGTTTTGACGATATATTGTTCGACAGCAGTAACGATCGCGTCTGGTTTGTCGATAAAAACGGATACATTGGACACACCGATGCCGATTTAAACTTAAACGCACAACCATTGCAGCCAAATTCAGTTGGAGCCACATACGCGCCTGTCTCAATTACATTGGCCAGTGTCTCTGCAGTTAACACACCGCCAAGAGTTGTGAATAACACGGGCTTATCCATCGATGAAAACGATATCAATGTTCCACTAAACGCTGCATCTTTAAGCAGCACAGATCAAAAAAGTGATGGCACAACGACAGCTAGCCAGCATATCGTTTACACCATAGTCGAAAAGCCTCATCCACTGCACGGCGAACTGACATTAAACGGAGTCAGCCTCGACAATGGTGATACGTTCACGCAGGCTGATTTGGCAAATTCTGGTAGTGTGCAATACCATCATTTTGGTGGAGAAGAAAGCAGCGATCAGTTTGTTTTTTCAGTATCAGATGGTGAAGATGGATCAGACGATATTGAAGGTACATTTTTGATAAATATTGCGCCTGTCAATGACAGCCCAGTATTAACCACAACCTTTGACGCTGGCAGTGTATTGGAAGACAGCGTGTCGGGCACTGTGTTGGCCAGCGTTACCTTGAGTGATGCAGACGGCACCGCTCCTTACACCGTTTATGCAATGCAAAGTGATGGCTTAACGCCCAGTACAGAAGTCAGCGTGGTTGATAATGGTGATTCAACCTACAGCGTGTTGTTAGATACGCAACTCGATTACGAGTCGTATGCGTCAAATCCTGCAGAAATTAACTTTGTTCTATTTGCTAAGGATGCAAATAATGCCACCTCGACTCTGCCTTTTACTATTGGGGTGGATGATGTTAATGAATTACCCGAAACCAGTTTCCCGGTCTTGCAAGCTGGTGATGCAACTGAGACGGTACTTTACACCTACACCATCCCGGAGAATACGTTTACGGACCCTGAAGGCGCGCCGATAATTTATAAAGTTGATGAAGATCAGTTGCCAGCGTGGTTAACTTACACTGAAGGATCAGGCGTAGGCGCCGATACGGGTACGTTTATGGGTACGCCGTCTCACACTGATGTGCAGAACCCACCATTAGAAGTGTGGGTGCGAGCCACGGACGGTCAGGGTACCTCTCTGGAATACACGCGACTAATCATCAATCTGGTTAACATTAATCAATTGCCGCAGGCAGATTTACCGGTTATCGATGGTGGTGTTGCCACCGAGCTGGAACCTTTCAACTTCACCATTCCAGCCAATACATTCTCAGATCCAGATGGTGACCCGTTCGTTTACGAAGTTGACCCATTAACGCTACCCACATGGTTAACATACACCCCTGGATCAGGGTTAGGTGGTGATACCGGTTACTTTAGTGGCACGCCAGATCACACCGCAGTACAAGCCGGTTCAGTATCTATTGACGTTTATGCAAATGATGGAAGCGGTTCCTGGTCTACGGAGAAAGCAGTCGTTACTATAGCGTTGGTTGATGTTAATCAGCGGCCACAAACTTCGACACCAACATTGCAAGCCGATGATGCAACCGAGTTGGTGCCTTATACGTACCAGATTCCTGCCGGTACGTTCACCGACCCCGATGGAGACAGCGTTACATACAAAGTTGATCCACTGGTTTTGCCTGCTTGGCTGAATTTTGATGAAGCATCCAGAACGTTCAGTGGCACACCTAACCATAACGATATATTGCCTGGACAGGTGAACATAAGAGTCACAGCATCAGATGGTTTGCTTGATTCTAATGACGATACAATAATAACCATTAACCTGCACGATGTTAATCAACTACCGTATGCCCCAAACGCAACCATATTGGGCGGTAATGTCATAGAGGCGCAGTTCTATCACTACACCATTCCTTTTAATACATTCATAGATCCTGACGGAGATGTATTAACGTTTTCCATTGATCCAGCCACCTTGCCAGCATGGTTAACGTTCACGCCGGGGGTTAACCCGGGTGACACGGGCAGTTTTAGTGGCACGCCCAGCCATGCCGATGTACAAGCTGGCAATGTGGCCATTACTATCTTTGCTGTTGACGGTGAAAACCAAATCAGCGATTCAACACAACTGCTTATTGGTCTGAACGACATTAACCAATTACCGCAAAGGCAAGTGCCTACGCTGCAGGCTGCCGACGCGACCGAATTAGTGCCTTACACGTATACCGTTCCATCTGGTACCTTTATCGATCCTGACGGCGACCCAGTGACGTACACCGTTGATGCGCAAACACTGCCGGCGTGGTTAAGCTACGACGAAGCATCACGAACTTTCAGCGGCACGCCCAGTCATGCAGATGTACAGGGGCCCCCGCTGCAAATCTGGGT
>CALHOI010000021.1 GCA_938035525.1 uncultured Granulosicoccaceae bacterium | reverse complement strand
CAGTGAAGATCAAAATTTAGTGCTCTCCGGTGTCACCAGCTGGGGAGACGGCTGTGCACAGGAAAACGCACCCGGTATCTACACTGATGTTGCCGCCTACATTCCCTGGATTCTGGAAAAAACCGGCTCACAGCAACAGCAACAACAACAGCAACAACAACAACAACAACAACAACAACAACAACAACAACAACAACAACAACAACAACAACAGCAACAGCAGCAACAGCAATCCGGTGGCGGTCTGCAAGCCAATGGCACCGTTAATGATTCCACTGGTCGTTCTTCATTCGGCGGCGGCGGTAGCATGGGCATTGTATTGTTACCGTTGATGCTGCTGATGGGCTTGCGCCGACGCACTGTATCGGTTAAAGCTAACTAAACTCACGTTTACCAGGCGAAGACACATATCCAATGCAACATCTAAACACAATTCTTCTTGGCAGCACGCTACTGGCTCTCACGGTGTTCGGCACCAAAGCCAGTGCCAGCCAACACGCGTTGCTGATAGGTGTGTCTGATTATCAGGACAAACGCATTGTTGATCTTGAAGGTCCGATCAATGATGTCTCTGCGCTGCAATCTGTGCTGACCACACACTGGGGCATTAATGAACGCAATATCGTTGCGCTGGTTAATCAGGACGCCACCGAAAAAAACATCAAGTCTGCATTTAAAGACCTGGAAACAAACACAAAACCCGGTGACGACATCATTGTGTATTTTTCCGGTCACGGCACCAGCGTGAAAGACCCCGACTTTGGCGCCATGCTAAACCTGCCCGACACGTCCGGCGCATTGGTGACCCACGATTTTGATGCAGCAAAGCATATCGCCAAAATTCGCGCAGGCGACGCTATCACCGCTGAAGACGACGGGCTGCTGGTTGGTCGTTATGAAATCAAGCCACTGCTGCAAAACCTCAGTCAGGACAGAACGGTGCTGGTTATCTTCGACTCATGCTTCAGTGGCAATGCAGTCAGAGGCAACGAAACACCTTACGCACCAAAAAATACTCGGTTGCTTAACCTTGTATTGGGCTCAGAGTCAGAACCACCCATGCGTACCGGGATTACGGGTGCTTCGCGCTGCCTTGATTGCGCACCACAGCAAGATGAAAGCAAATTGTTTGACTACGAAAACGTGATTTACTTTGGCGCGGCTGCAGATAATCAAAAGGCCGTTGATCTGTCTCAGGCGGAAATTGACGCTGGTCAGGTTAAAACCTTTGACAACAAACCGCACGGCGGATTCTCCGATGCGCTGCTGCGCGTGTTGTCCACACAAAAAGACAGCTCAGATAATCAACTCAGTTATCATCGCTTATTTAATCTGCTGGTTAGCACGTTTAACGTCAATTGTGCGCACTGCGCGCACAACCCGGTTTTGTTGCCCGTCAGAGACAGTGCTGCGTTGTCAAAATCATTCATGTCTCGCAACTCCAAGGCGCCGATTGCATCAACAGTGGACCTTTCAGAAGACCTGCATATTCAGACCGAAAATATCAACCTGGCACTGAGTAAAAAGCTACAACAGATAAACCAGGTTACTGTCAGCACTCGAAAATTAGACATAAAGTTGATTGCAAAAGATGACGCCGTTGAAGCCCACGAAGCAAATGGACAGCTTATTTCCAAGCTGCCGGCTCACTGGAATGAGCAGCAAATCGGCGAATGGGTCGAAGCACAGGCTTGGCTTAAAGAGCGCCGACGTCGCGACGCACAAAAAAATCAGGGCAATCTGGAAGCGACGTTTCGCAGCCCCCTAACCAACCCGGTTGCGTTTGCTGGCGAGACAGTTTATTTCAATGTGTCGCTTGAAAAACCAGCCAAGCTGGTTGTGCTGCTGACCAATTCACTTGGAAAGATAAACGTGCTTTATCCGGCGACTCAAGCTGAGGCACAACAGGTGTTTGGCTTTGGTCAATCGTTTAAATTCCCGCGCGGAGACAACTTCAATTTTACGGTTGTCGAACCCTGGGGCACCGATCACGTCAGCTTTTATGCGCTGCCGGCCAGCTCCAGATTGAGCGAATCGGTGCTGCCTTTGGCACAAATGAACAGTTTTAATCACGAACAATCGGCGCTGCGCACCTTCACCACCGGGCTGGATGCAAGCGACTCGGTATTTAGCGCGGCACACGTGCGGTTTCACGCAACGCGTTAACGATGCCAACATACTTATTACTCCGATGATACCGTTTCACACTATAATTCGTGCAGCACAAGGGCACTTAACCAAGGTCAAGCTATGAGCAGCTCTGAACGACTAACTGACAACGAGGTGGCATTTGCCGCAATCAACCTGTTCGCCAATGAACCCACAGGCGTGCAACCCGATTTGCAGGATATTGAAGACTGGCACCATGGATTGCTCAGTGAGCATCGTGCCGAAGAAGTGCTGAGCCACGTTGCCAACGACAGTGAGTGCTTTCAAATGTGGCGCGACATCTGCGAAGCCGAACAATGGCTCGCCGAAAACCCACTGCAAGAAGCAGACGGTGCGCTTAGCCAGGACACAACCCAGCAGACAGACAATCCGTCTCCGCTCAATCTGGTTGGCTGGCTCAGAAAAGCCGGTAAAGCCTGGTCGGAGCGCCCTCTTCCAGCAGTCGGTGGTGCCGTTGCGGCAACCGTGCTGGCCGTACTTATTGTGCCAAAATTAGTCACCAGCCCAGCCACCGGCATTGACATGGTGAACACAGGGCTTGAGCAGTACAGTGCTATGGGTGCGCCTCTGCCTGCCAATGCCATGCAGGCCCGCGCTACTCGCTCACTTGCCGGGGTGCTGGGTAATTTGTCTGATGAGGCAGTCGAAAAACACCAGTTAAGCCTGGGTATGCGTCAGGGATTTGATGCACTCAACGTCGATAACGCGGCCCAATGGACGCCCTGGTACGAATCTCTGGAATCCGATGCAGTTGATTGTTCTATTGCGACAAACCCAGAACATTGTCAGGCTATTGCAGCCGACGTGGAAACGATGGGCCAATGGGCACTGGTTAATCATTTTGCCTGCCAGAACGCGCAAGCGCTGCCAGACGGTTTTGTCGACCAACAAGCCAAGGCACTAACGTCACTGCTTGCACTCGACTCACTAAAGCAAAGCGCATTGATCAGCTCGACTGCCAGCTCGGTCACAGCCACCGGTCATGCAAAATTATGCAACACGGCCAACACATTAATGCTCAAGGCGGTCGATTAACGCAAAACCACACAATTGGTCAGGCAATTTGATTGCTGCTACACTCGTGCAATTAAATATAGCCTGAGCGGTCTGAGAATCTACCGCAGGCAGAATCTTAACCGCTTGAAAAACATATGAGTGCTGAGAGCAACAACCCCACACTGATTAAACAGCAGCGGTTGGAACAACTGTATTCCTCTCGCTGGAAAAACAAACTCAGCGAATACACCGAGCGAAAGTACTACAACTTTCGAAACTGGGAGACATGGTTCGAAGACGCGCACCAGAATTTGGCACTCAAAATTGACAAACTCCCGGTCGACCGAAAAATAACCGACGCGTTTATATTCGCGATTTACAAAAATGAACTCACATCGGTAGTTCGCAAAGAACAGGGCTACCCACGGCCTCGTAAATGGTTGCTAGAACTCAGCGATATGGGCCAGAGTCTGTTTGAGTGGATGTGTTTGCAAAAACTATCGCGCCCGGAAATTCTTTCTAACGCGCAAAAACAATCGTCCGAGAGCGCTCAGTCCCCTGCCAGCAAAGAGCACGTTGAGCAATTCAAGACAATGATAGAAACCATCCTCGACATGATGCTGCAAAAGCAGGAGTGTGCGGGGGTTCGGCCAGTGCAAGTCGATGACGACTCAACCGAATTAACCGAACTGCAATCAGCGCAACCAGGTACTGATGAAGAAGCCGACTTGGAAAAACTGCGCCTGGTGCTGCAACTACTGATTGGCGATACCGACTCCATGACTCAGTACATGGGCGATGGCGCTATCGGAAAACTCAAACAAATGCGAGAAGCCCTTCGGGCAAATCCCCTGCTCGAAAACACCGATACTTTAATTCTGCGTTGTTATTATTTTCAGGGAATGTCGCAAAATGATATTGCCAAAATGATAAAGCAGCCCTTGCAAAAAGTGGTCAGGCGCCGAGAAGCAGCCATTAACAAACTGCGCGAATTCATGGAATCGCAAGGTCTTGACCGGCAATCGCTGCTGTAGGCCAGTGCTGCTGCAATAGCCAACTTGCATCGCTCAAACGCTCAGCAACACCCAACTTAAAATGGTCTGACCACAACCAGTATCGTAATTAAGATCAACGCTATAAATGGCACTTCGTTCAGTAACTTAAGCCTACCGACAGTGATGGTCGCTGTGCCAGCGTCTATGGCCTTGCCGGTTTTAATGTAAAAGCCATGCAATCCGGTGACCAGCAAAACCAGCACTAATTTTACCCAAATCCATCCGAACGAAAACACCGATGCGTTCATGCTAACCAGGCCGATACCGAAAACCCATACGGCGATTAAGCTTGGCGTCATGATGACTCGTCGTAAACGTGCTGACGCATCTCGCATGGTGTTAAACATCTCACCATCGGGTTGTGCATTTAGCTGATGGATTTTATAACGCGGATACACTAACAATCCTGCCATCCAGGCCACAACAAATATGATATGAGCGGCTTTGAGCCAAAGGTACATAATTTTGCCCTAGTCGTTAACAAACGTGCGTGAAGCCTAAATAGTACACTGTTGCTCTGGCAATTGAATAAACAACCACTAAGAGAGACTAACAATGGCTATGCTCTCAACGCCTTTGGCGCAAAAATTGGGTGAGTACTGTACCGGAACGGCAGCCGAGTCTCTGGCAGACACCAGCATGTTGCAAGCTGCGCGCATGCGTCGTCGCCAACTCAGCCGAATGACCAAAGCCTACGACCGTCCTACCGCCAAAACCCGCCTGCCAGACACCAACTACGCCATCAGCCGTAAGGTCGACGGTGAATTTACCTGTTTGTTTTTTAAGGATGGCGAAGTTATCACGCTTAATCCTGGTGGCACCATCAGGGCCGGTGCGCCCTTTCATAAAGAAGCCGCCGACACCTTAAGTAATGCCGGCATAAAAGAAGCGATGTTCGGTGGCGAGCTACACGTGCGACACCAAAACAAACAACGCGAACGGGTACACGATGTGGTACGTGTTGCCCGCGCACCCGAATCTCAGGATGCAGTTGACAGCTTGTGTTTCGCTGTCTTTAACGTATACAACATTGACGGTCAGGATTTATCCATGCATTACGACCAGGCTATTGAAAAAGCCCAGTCACTGTTTGGTGCTGGCAGCAGAGTGTTTCCTGTTGAAACCCAAGTTGGAGATCGCAGCAAGGCGCTTGAGTTGTTTGACACCTGGGTTGGTGAAGAGGGTGCTGAGGGTATCGTGTTGCGCAGTGACAATGCGGGTGTGTTTAAAGTCAAACCACGCCACAGCCTCGACTTGGCCGTCATTGGGTATTCAGAAGGGGTTGATGATCGTGCTGGCATGTTACACAGCATGTTAATTGGCGTGGTGCGCGATGAGCAACATGCACACATTGTTGGTCGTGTTGGCGGTGGTTACTCAGACGAACAACGTACCGAGTTATTAAAACAACTTAATACCATGAATGTCGAAAGCGACTATGCTGAAGTGAACTCAGACCGGGTTGCTTATCGCATGATAAAACCGGGATTAGTCGCCGAAATATCCTGTCTGGATATTATTTCCACCACCTCACATGGCAGTGCCATCGATAAAATGGTGGTTGAGTGGGATGAGCAAAACAACAGCTGGAAAGGCGTACGCCGCCTGCCCTTGTGCAGCATCCTATCCCCCCAGTTTGTTCGACTGCGGGACGACAAAACATTCAGCGGTGACGACGCTGGCATGGAACAACTGGCTGATATCGTTGCCATACCCACCACTGAGCACGGTAAGCTGGATGCATTGAATCTGCCGCAAAGCACTATCCTGGAGCGCTCAGTAGCCATCAAAACGCTTAAAGGAGCCACCATGGTCAGAAAACTGATTGTCTGGCAAACCAATAAACACGAAGCATCAAGAGACTACCCCGCATTTGTGCTGCACTTAACCGACTACAGCCCCAACCGCAAAGACCCTCTGAACCACGAAATTTGCGTCAGTAACTCCGAAACCCAAATACGCGAACTTTTTGCAGACTGGAAAAAGCAATACTACAAACGTGGCTGGAAAGAACAATAAAATCGATGCGTATTCTAAGTTGGAATATTTTACAAGGTGGCGGCAAGCGCGCTAACGACATTGCCGATGTTATTACAGACACGCAGGCTGACATTGTATTGCTACAAGAATTCAGAAACGGCAAAAGTGCGCCAACAATACTGACCGCGCTAACATCCATGGGTCTTGAACACGTGCATACCGCCAACAGCGATGCACGCAAAAATACCGTGATGATAGCCAGTCGACATCCGGTTCAAGTGACCGCGGTCAATGACGAACTGGATAGTGACTTGCTGTTTCGGGCCAGAATCAACTGCGAATCAAGCGACCTTGCCTGTAACGATTTGACTTTATTCGTTGGACACTTACCGCAAAAGAAAAAACAAGTGCCTTACCTCGATGCGCTTTATCAATTGAATTTGGCTCAGCTCCAGAGCGCGATGATTGTCGGGGACTTAAACTGCGGCATTCCGTTTGCAGATTCTGACACCAAGAGTTTTGACAACACCCATATTTTTCAGTCCATATTAGCCAAGGGCTGGATAGACAGCTGGCGTAGCCGAAACAAAGATGCAAAAGAATTCAGCTGGGTTAGTTCGCGAGGCAATGGCTATCGTTACGATCACAGCCTTAGCAGTCCGGCCATGGATAAAAGAATCCAATCTATTGATTACCAGCATGCTCCAAGGGAAAGTGGACTGTCTGACCACAGTTTGTTACTGATCGACCTGAAAAATTAAAACGCCCTACAACGCACAACAAAAAATGGCAAACAAATAGGTAAACAACACGCAAAAAAAAAGCGCCCTTTGAAGGACGCTTTTTTCACTAGCCGGAAAAGCAAAAGCTTTAGCTTTTGTTTCGCTCCTGAGCTTCTTTGATAACCACTTCAGCCACTGTTTTGGGACATGGCATGTAATGCGAGAACTCCATAGAGAACTGGCCACGGCCAGATGTCATGGTTCGCAGATCACCAATGTAACCAAACATCTCTGATAGTGGTACATCACCTTTAATGCGCACACCGGTTGGACCGGCTTGCTGATCTTTGATCATGCCGCGACGACGATTCAAGTCACCGATGACATCACCAACGTGATCTTCCGGTGTGAATACATCAACGTGCATAACTGGCTCGATCAGTTGCGGGCCGGCTTTGGGTATGGTCTGTCGATAAGCCGCCTTGGCGGCAATTTCAAATGCCATGGCTGATGAATCCACCGCGTGGAACGCACCGTCCATTAGAGTGACTTTAAAATCCAGGCACGGATAACCAGCTAACACACCCTCTTCCATGCTGTTCTTGAAGCCTTTTTCCACAGCAGGCCAGTACTCACGAGGCACATTACCACCAGTGACTTTAGACTCGAATTCAAAACCAGTTCCAGGCTCGCCCGGAGTGATGATGTAATCGATGCGACCAAACTGACCAGAACCACCTGATTGCTTTTTGTGGGTGTAGGTGTCTTCCGTCTCTTGCGTGATGGTTTCACGATAAGCCACTTGTGGCTTACCCACTTCTACTTCAACTCCGTGGGTACGATTCAAAATATCAATTTTGATATCCAGATGCAGTTCACCCATTCCCATAAGGATAGTCTCACCACTGTCTTCGTCCGTCTCAACTCGGAACGATGGATCTTCTGCAATCATCTTACCCAGTGCCACGCCCATTTTTTCCGAACCGCCTTTGTCTTTCGGTGATACAGCAATGGAGATAACCGGATCAGGGAAGACCATAGGTTCTAATGTAGCCGGGTTCTTTGCATCAGCCAGCGTGTGACCGGTTTGAACGTTCTTCATGCCCAACACAGCAACGATATCGCCCGCTGTAGCAGACTCGAGTTCTACTCGATCGTCAGCATGCATTTCTACGATACGACCGATTCGCTCGTTCTTACCTGTGTAGGTATTAACAACAGTATCGCCTTTGTTAAGCGTTCCCGAATACACGCGCAAAAAGGTCAGTGCACCAAAACGATCGTCCATAATTTTGAACGCCAGAGCACGCATGGGCTTTGCCGGGTCGACAATGGCAAAGTTACCGGTTTCGTTACCTTCCAGGTCCATTTCAGGTTGTGGTTTAACTTCCGTTGGATCAGGCAGGTAGTCAACAACGCCATTAAGTACGTTTTGTACACCTTTGTTTTTGAATGCCGAACCACAAAAGGTTGGGAAGAAATCCAAAGCAATGGTGCCCTTGCGAATACACTTTTTCAGTGTTGGGATGTCAGGGATTTCACCGTCAAAGTACTTCTCCATCGCTTCGTCATCTTGCTCGAGCGCTGTCTCAACCAATTTTTCACGCCACTCGGCCGCAATCTCAACCATGTCGGCTGGAATGTCTTCAACTTTGTATGCTTCCGGGTTGCCAGAGTCGTCCCAGATGTAGGCTTTCTCTTCAAGCAAATCAACCACACCGACAAAGTCATCTTCGGTGCCAATTGGCAATGTCATGGCAATGGTGCGAGCACCCAGCACGTTTTCGACCTGATCGACCACGCGATAAAAATCCGCACCCATGCGATCGAGTTTGTTCACGAAGATAATACGCGCAACTTCTGACTCATTCGCATAGCGCCAGTTAGTTTCCGATTGTGGTTCTACACCACCTGAACCACAAAATACACCGACGCCGCCGTCGAGTACTTTCAGGGAGCGATACACCTCAATAGTGAAATCAACGTGCCCCGGGGTATCGATGATGTTTAAGCGGTGACTATCCCACTCGCAACTGGTCGCAGCGGACTGGATGGTGATACCACGCTCCTGCTCCTGCTCCATAAAGTCAGTGGTTGCTTCACCGTCATGCACTTCTCCAGTTTTGTGAATTTTGCCGGTCAGCTTGAGAATCCGCTCGGTAGTGGTGGTCTTGCCCGCATCAACGTGGGCGAAGATGCCGATGTTGCGGTAGTTCGAAAGGTCAGTCATGTCGATACTCACGGAAAAATTAGATAAACGTCAGGCAATATGGTGTCGGACGACCCATAATTATAGGCGTCAGCACAAAATTGAAAGCCGTCGGCGGTAAACCGGCAATTGTATCCAAAAACAAGGCCATCGGGTGAGATCTTGAGCATATGAGTGATGAACTAGGCCGCGATTCAAGAGAATCAACTTCAAGCATGGGGAAATGGATGATCATTACCCTGTGGATCCTGATTCTGGCCTTTGGGACCTTTTTTGCGCAAAAGTGGTTGGACAAACGAGCGCGTGGTCAAATACCCGTGAATATCGCCAGCCCGAACGGCAAAGTCAGTGTTCAACTGGAGTCCGACGGACGAGGTCATTATGTTGTTGAAGGTCTGGTTAACGGCGAATCGGTCACATTTTTGGTTGATACAGGTGCCTCAGGGGTGAGCATTCCTGGAAATGTTGCAAAAAAACTGGCTTTGAGGCCTGGTTATGCCTACCCAGTGTCCACAGCAAACGGCACAATTACTGTCAGAGGAACTACACTCAATGAGTTAGCCATCGGCAATCTTATGCTTGAGAACGTCGAGGCCAGCATCAATGACGCCATGGATGGGGACGTAGGATTACTGGGAATGACCTTTTTACGTCATTTCGAGCTGGTGCAAAGGGATGGGTTGTTAACGATTCGTGAACCTTGAGCTCATGAATCAACATAAACGGAACCAAACTCTTTAATCTGGCTCATATATGGTGTTGTTGTAACCGCTCATGCCAGTATTTTTGAGCTGTTTTGTAGCGCAAGCCATTGTTGGCATTGTAAAATCAGCCTGACGAACGGGTATCGCGCCGGGTTTAGTCGCAGAATTCGATCTGAAGGATTCAGTTCGGTAAATTTGGTTGGTATCAAGGTTATTTCGGTATCAGGGTTATATTGGTATCAAAGTTTGGCCCGATCTAAGGATTTAAAGCAGCATAGTATGCACATCACTGTTCTCATAATTCTGACTTATATTGCGTGCTGCTTGCGTGTTGGTGCCGCGCCTTGGAAATTCTTCCAATTAAATGCCCGCTACTTCTCCAAAGACCAGGGTATTTTCTCCAAACTCAGAATTGACGCCCTGATACCTGATCGCTGGCGCTTGTATCAAGTCCCGGACGACCCGTTGCTTTCACCGGAAAAATACCCCGTGTTCCTGAAGCCTGAGTGGGGCCAAAACGCGCACGGTATTGAACGTGCCGACAACTTTGAAACGCTGCAAAACATCCGTCACCGGCTGCAGCAGCGCGACAGTGAGCAAAAATACATTTTGCAGGAAGGCGCACCCGGTAAGCGTGAGTTTGAAATTTTCAGCATCGACATCAGTAAAAACGACAATCAACACGATGTCGTCACGGTGACCGAAGCTGTAAACAACACCGAAGACTTCCCAATCAACAGCAAGTACAACCAGAACACGCGTTATGTCGATATCTCCGATTCGTTTACGTCCGAGCAATTAACGACACTAAGCAGTTACTTGGATGAGGTCGGTCAATTCGCCATCTCACGCATGAGTGTCCGGTCCGACTCAATCGAAACACTGGTCGCTGGGCACTTCCATGTTATCGAGGTTAACTTGTTCCTGCCAATGCCCATTAATCTGCTGGACAGCAGTTACAGCTGGAGAGTGCGGTTCAACTTTATCCGTCGAGCCATGATGAAACTGGCACTGGCCACCAAAGCCATCAAGCCTGTCAAAAAGCCCCCGGCCATCTTCACCAGAATGATGCTCTACGGTCGTCGCAAAAGCGCACCGGTAAAAAGTCTGAATAAACTGGCGACTCGACGCAGCCTGCTGTGACCAAAATCAAAAAGCTGGTCTATCAATGGATCAGCAAAAAGTACATGGATGGTTGCAGTAACTACAACTCTTTGCAAGTGCGCAGAAGCTCCCGTTCCAAAGAGCAGGCTCGCGCCATGTTTGCCAAACACGATGTACCCCACGCGGCCGGGCAAATATTTTTAAGCCCGTTTACTGCCCACAAGTTTGCAAAACAGCACGGTTTCCCACTGGTGATAAAACCTAATGTCAGCGGCTTTTCGCGAGGTTCTCACTTCCCCATTACTAACTATAAGGAACTGTGGAAAGCAGCCTTAATGGTGAAGGTGTGGTGGCCAACGAGCGTTGTGGAGCAATATCTGTTGGGTGCTAACTACAGAGTGTTGGCCACACCAGAGAAAATTGTGTCCGTTATTCGGCGCTACCCTCCTTTCGTCGATGGTAACGGTACTGACAGCATTAGCTTATTAATCGATACAGAAAATGCGACGCGTCAGGAGATGCAACTGCACCCCACTATTTATCCGATTAAAAAGTCTCCGGCTGTGAAGCGCTATCTGGCCAAACAACAGCTCTCTTTTGATTCGGTACCGGGTAAAGACGAACGAATCTATCTTTTTAATCGCATCGCACTTGCACCCGGTGGCATTGTGGAAGCCATTGACCAAAACAACATACCCGAGGTAAACAAAAAATTGTTTTGCGATGTGGTCAAGCAGTTTGATGCCAATCTATTTGGCATTGACGTCATTCTCGAACACAGCATAGAACAAGACTATACAAGCCAGAAATGTATTTTTCTGGAAGTAAATTCACGCCCGTACACACGCATGCATGAAAAGCCGCGTTACGGAAAAGTTGATGACCTCGCGGCTTTTTATGCTTACATGGACAGCCTTGGTATAGCCGATACCGACACGTTTTAAGCCTCGTTGGAAAATCATCGACAAACTATTCTGTTCTATCAGTTTCTTGGTAGTCACTCACTGTTAATTGGCCTGCTGCCTTTCTACCTTCCTGTGTTTCTGTGGGGAGTTGGTTTAAACCTGGCGCACATCACGTTGCTGATTGGCATTTCCGGGCTGAGTTTTTGCGCAGCACTGAGTGCCTGGCAACCACTGAGCCGCACCCTGTCACTGAAGCGACTCATGGGCATCACGTTTGTGCTTGAGCTGTTGTTGGTGGCCAGTACTTTTTTCGCCAGTAACGCCCTTTGGGCAATATGCCTGATCGGAATAACCAACGGCTTTTACAACGGCTTTTTCTGGACCACCCAGCGCACGTTGTTTTTGCAATTACTTGGCGCAAACGACACCGGTAAACGCTACGGGAATTTTCAGATCTTTGTCACCGTTTTTCTAAAAATCGGTATTTTGATTGGTGGATGGTCCCTTGATGCGGGCGGCCTGCCTTGGTTGCTGTTGCTATCAGCCATCATTGGTGGCCTGTCCAGCTGGTGGTTTCTGGTTAAAGCCAGTGATACGTCACTGCATGACGCCAATGACATAAGCCTTTTTCAGGCGCTGGCCTACAAAGACAAGCACCGATCAAGACCCGTGTTTCTGGTCGATGGTTTTTTTCTGTTCCTTGAAAGTCATTACTGGACGCTGTCACTGTTTATGCTGGCAGAGGAAAACTACGCCAAATTCGGCGTTATTGTCGTGGTGCTGGCCTTGTTGTTCGCGTTATTGTTTTTCCTGATTAAAAACACCATCGACACTATTGCTGTGGGATTGGTGTTTCGCATAGCCGTGGTGTTGTATGCACTGTCGTGGGTGCTGCGCTGTTTGGTCAGCAATGAATTGTCGTCGAGTATTTTGCTGCTATTGCTGCTAGTCATCACTTTCTGTTCGTCATTTTTTCGTCTTGCATTCAACAAACGCTTTTTCGATATTGCAGCCGCTAACAACGGTGTTGGCTATTTACTGATAAAAAGTTATCAGTCTCAATCTTTTCTGGGCTGCGGCTTTATTCTAATATCGATGTTGCTGTGGATGTCTGGCACAACCAGCCTTGCCGCCCTAACCCCTATGTACCTCGCCGCGGCCTGTCTGTCGTTTGTGTATTTGCTGTATCGATTACATCCAATAAAGAGTAAATAAGCACCGCCAAACTGCATATCGGGTGCATTACCCAACACGAATTGAGTGCTGGCAATTCTCCATGCTATAATTTTCTCGAAAGCGAGAAACTACATGGTTGAATCAAGCACTACTCCCCCGGCTTTCACTGCTCAAACCTTCACTGATGCCACTGCAGCCGTTGATCGTCTCATTGAAATATACGATCGCAACACGCGGTTTCTGCGATCGGCTTTCGATCAATACTTAACAGGTGCGTTACCCGCCGGCAAGCATCGCGCTTACTACCCGGAAATCAGATTTCAAAACGAATCTTACGCTCGCGTTGATTCGCGTTTGTCTTATGGGCATGTTGATCAACCGGGTATTTACTCAACCACTATCACACAACCAGAATTATTCAAAGGCTATCTAAAGCATCAGCTAGAGCTACTGATAAAAAACCATGAGTTACCGGTAGAAATAGGCGAGTCAAACATACCGATACCATTGCATTTCGCTCTGGTTGCAGGTGCTCCGGTTTCTGCAGACAATAACCACGACATGAGTTCGGCCTTGCGCGATGCGTTTGACGTTCCCGATATTGCTCACGTTAACGACTACATCGTCAACGGCACGTACGAGCCAGCACCCGGGGTGGCCATACCGCTGTCACCCTTTCCGGCACAGAGAATCGACTACTCCCTACACCGACTTGTTCACTATTCGGCGACCAAAACTGAATACTTCCAAAACTACGTGTTGTTTACCAACTACCAGTTTTATATTGACGAATTTTGCCGCATGGCCAAGGACATCATGGCTGCAGGTAACACTGACTACTCAGCGTTTGTAGAGCCTGGCAATGTGATTACTCATGCTGGTGCCACCCATCCCGAGGGCAAACCACCCGCGCAGCAACCACAAATGCCGGCATATCATCTGGTTGGACCCAAGGGCCGAGGCATCACCATGATTAACATCGGTGTGGGCCCATCTAACGCCAAAACCATCACTGACCACGTTGCCGTTCTCAGGCCACACGCGTGGTTGATGTTGGGACATTGCGCCGGCTTACGCAGCTCTCAGGCACTGGGCGATTACGTGTTAGCCCACGCCTATGTACGTGAAGACAAAGTGCTGGACAACGACATTCCAGTTTGGGTCCCTATTCCTGCACTGGCTGAGATACAACAGGCGCTCGAATCGGCGGTGGCCGAAGTCACCGGTCTTGACGGACTCGATTTAAAACGCATTATGCGAACGGGCACCGTGGCTTCAGTCGATAATCGCAATTGGGAACTACAAGATCAACGCGAACCCGTCAGGCGGCTATCTCAATCTCGCGCTATCGCGCTGGACATGGAATCGGCAACCATCGCGGCCAATGGTTTTCGACTGCGCGTTCCATACGGCACGCTACTGTGCGTATCAGACAAACCGTTGCAGGGTGAATTAAAACTGCCGGGCATGGCATCGAAATTCTATAAAGAGCAAGTCGCACAACACCTGCAAATTGGCATACTTGCTCTGGAAAAACTCTCCAGCATGAAACCTGAACGCCTGCACTCCAGAAAACTGCGCAGCTTTTTTGAGACTGCGTTTCAATAAAAACGCAGCGCTCACAATACAGCGCTCAGGCGTTTTACCTAACGCCCCGATTGTTACCCGAAGAAGAAGCCCTTATAACAAACGGTTGGTCAATGCCAGATACACCGCATCAACAAATGATCGGCCCAAAGCAATGGAGCGCTCAGGTGACCAGCCCACATCTGCCTGAGGCCTGTCGGCATTGTCTTTAAATGGCATCTCTAGCGTATAAGCCGGACAACCGTAGGTCTGCGCTACGCTGTTACTGCAAAAACTCAGGTTGGCACTATTGGGCGGGTTGCGAGGATAGCCGTGCACTGTTTGGAAGTCAGGATTGATTGAAGCCAGGGTGCGTTTAAAAGCGATAAGTTGCTGATCACGTGCATCGGTCCAACCGGCGACACCCTCAGTACCGGCAATAAAATTGTACGGTAAGGCTTCGTCACCATGAATATCAAGGCACAGGTCGACGCCGGTTTCGCGCATCCGTTGTTGAACCAGAAAAACCTCCGGACTGCGCTCCATACTGGGTTCGGCCCACTCCCGGTTTAAATTTGCACCAACGGCATTGGTACGCAAGTGACCTCGAAACGAACCATCAGGGTTCATATTGGGAACAACATGGATGTCTGCGATATCACGCAAGGCAACACTGGTTGCATCATTGCCATCAAGCAGCCTGTCCAACCACCCCTCCATCCACCAGGATGCCATGGTTTCACCAGGGTGTTGTCTGGCAATACTCCAGATACTCGCACGGTCATCGTTACTGTTATGAGTTTGCAACGGGCCCAAGTGCAAATAATCCAGGTTGCGGCCATCAATCGTTTGACCCAGCGTTGACAGTGTTACTGCAGGGGCATTTGCGCAATGAACTAACAGACCATGCAACCGGTCGAGTGTGTACGGCGCAAAGTACGCAAAGTACAGGGCATCATGTTCCGGTGTAACTGACCATGACAATGTTTGATTGTCGTAGTGACTGGGCGTGCGATACCAGTCGATTAAATTATGGGACGTAACCACATCAAAATTATCCCAACCAGCCGGATAGGTTGTTGCAGATGCATTTTCGATAATAAATCGACACGGCGTTCCCCGCGCTCCCGTGACTCTAAAATAGAACCATTGCAAAAATTCACTCTGGTTATCTGTCTTGATATTGAGCCTGATATTGTCAGCGTTGTCACTGGACAACACCTCGATATTGCCACCATCAAACTGCGCGTTGATTGTTATGCTCATTTGCTTATCCGAATTACCATTATCTTTTAATCTTTTATCTTTCTAAACGGACAAAAAAAAACCGCCCTCAACAGAGGGCGGTCTTGATTTTAATGCGATGGCGAACAGCCGTCACATAAAAGACACTAACTTAGTTACCGATAAGTACTGCATCGATCATATGAACGATAGTTGAAGCAGCTTCAGTAGTCAGGTCAGGTGTTACAACCGCAGCACCACCAATTGTCAGAGGATCTGTACCACCACCGGCGATCGGTTGCATAAACCCGTCGTTCATGGTGATTGATGTTCCACTCAAGCCAGTTGCCTGTTCAGCATTGACAGGAGCAGCCAGGTAAATGTGTGACTGCAGATTTACAGTACCAGTGAATGCAGCCAGTGCTGCGTCAGTTGGCAAGAAAACAGTCCAGGCGTTATTTGGGTCATTAAGCGCTTGGTCAAGGCCAATCTCTTTAAGAGCCATCAGTGCAGACAAACCACCGTTAGCTTCAACCAGTGCGGTTAGCGTGCCAGGAATGTAACCACCTGGAGTTAGCGTTGTATCACCGCCTGTTGTGTCACCCGTGGTAGTACTTTCACCTTCAGTAGTAGTACCTTCACCTTCAGTTGTAGTACCTTCGCCTTCGGTGGTGGTGCCCTCTGTAGCAGTACCAGCAGTTGCTTCAGTTGTGGTGCCTTCCGTTGATGAATCGCTATCGTCATCATCATCGCTGGAACAAGCGGCCATAGTTAATAGACTTGCTGACAACAGTGCCATTCCAAGACTCTTTTTAATCATTCAGATATCCTCTTCGAGTAAAAAAACTTACTTAATGTTTATAGCTAAGAATCACCGCGAGCAAGCTTTCGCCGCACTCTCGTCAGTACAAATTACCAAGCCATGGTGTAGCCCAACCAAGGGCAACTAATCCGGGTCTACGCGACAACCGAAAACTTCAGCACGCTCGTTTAACGAGCTCAATTACAAACCAATCAACAAGCTCGCGAGCACAAAACTTTACGTGTATTGAACTTTCTCATCCAATGGGTGCTCCAAGGAGTACCCTTTCCGATAACGGATGCTCCAGCCAACAGCTTTTGGCTGCAAGCTGGATGTTACTGTACATCACAAATAATTCAATGCGGTACTCCACAAAATTATCCTGCAACAAACCGGGTTTACCGCAGAGTACCTATAAACCTTTGTTTCAATTGCGATTATAGCAGCGCTTAGGTCTATTGCAATTGTGAAATTAACGCATAAAAATAAGCGCTGTGTTAATTTTGAACGAACTTTCACGAAAAATCAGCGTAATCGCCTCAGCCGCACGCCGAAACTACCTGAATCGTCATGCATCGTCTATCCCTAAAACAGCGTAAACCGGCAAAAGCGATCAATTCTCTGGACTTTATTTTCCAGTCGCGTTGCCAGCCAATGTGTCAGGCGCAGTATGAAGCGCCGAGTCAATCCTCAGGAGAATTCTGCGCTTGAGCACCCGACTAGATCAATTTTTGGTCGATAAAGGCTGGTTTGAAAGCCGCGCGAAAGCCAGCGCTGCGATCAAAGCCGGGCTCGTTTGCGTCAACGGCCTGACCGCACAGAAAGCAGCCAGCAAAGTGTCTGATTCCTGCCAAATTGAAGCGCAGCCAGAACACCCATGGGTGTCCAGAGCGGGCCTGAAACTCGACCATGCCATTGCGCAGTTCAATATCGAGGTGACGCAACGGTTTTGCCTCGATGTCGGCGCTTCTACCGGCGGGTTCAGTCAAGTGCTGCTGAGTCACGGCGCAGCCAAGGTGTATGCGGTGGACGTGGGTCAAAACCAACTGCATGCCGATCTTCGCTATAACCCACGCGTCGTCAGCATGGAAAAAACCGATGCACGAACGCTGCAACCCGATCAATTTGACCCTCTACCCGATTTGCTGGTGTGCGATGCGAGCTTTATTTCAGCGACCAAAGTTCTAGCTAAACCGATGTCCTTAATGTCCGCTGGGTCCGACATGCTCACACTGGTCAAGCCCCAGTTTGAGGTTGGCAGGGAAAACATCGGCAAAGGTGGTGTGGTACGAGATGCCGTTATCGCCTTGCAGGCATTGAGAGACATAGAGTCGTGGGTACACACACAGGGATGGGAAGTCAGGCAATCTGACACCTCGCCTGTAACCGGTGGTGATGGCAACACAGAATTTTTACTGCATGCAACCAAGGTACATGCAGACAAGGTTCATACAGACAAGGTTCATACAGAGAAGCTTAACGCAATAAAGAAATGACTAATGGCAAGAGCGCTGGAGTATGCTGGTGAAAAAAGTCAGCCGTCCCTGGCCTGATTAGCTCCCTGCTTCAATACCACTTGGAGGAGGTTTGGTGGGAAACACGCTATTTGTGTCTCCAATGAACTAATTGTAGCTAAATCACTAGGATTAAGGTGTGAAATTAATGCAATGCACTGTCGCCAGATGTTCAGCAATCAACCATCTCTAACCGAATCCCTAAAGCGTAGGTTGCATTTGGCTGCTTTGCACCGCCACAGGGTGTTGCTAGTGTTAGCTGGTGATGCAAATTTACAATTTGATGCTGTCTTAGAAACATTCAAACATTCCCGGTCAAATGTGAAGCACGTCACCATAATGCACGTACCTGATCGGCATAGCAACAGTGATATTACAGATCAAATAAATTCACTACTTGGCAGTGAAAACCAATGCTTGGTTTTTGACACCCATGTGCACTTTGACGAAAGACTTTTTGCGGCCAGCGCTGCAACCGTTGTCGCAGGTGGGTTGTTAATTTTAAGAACACCGCCACTGAATAGCTGGTCAAACAACAGCGTATCCCAAGCGCAAAAACCGGTAAATAAGAATCAGCGCTCATCTGCTTTTATTCAACGCTTTATCAATAAGCTGGTCACCGCCTCAGTGCAACACCTTCCTAACACCGCACCCATCGCACCAAACTGTGCGATGTTCATTTGTACGACCAACGCAAAACACGGAACCGAGCGCGAACCCTCCACAAATAATCCGGATTCAAAACAAGGATGGCGCAATGAGCAGCAACACTTGGTTAAGCAGTTACAGTCAAGACTCCAATCAGCCGATTCCGAAGTGGTTGTTGTTCAGGGCGATCGAGGCAGAGGCAAATCGGCTTTGATAGGTCGGGCGCTTAGTGCACTTGATCATTCGACCGTGACAGTAACGCTAACGGCAAACCGGGTCAGCTCGTGCAAAGTCTTATTGGAGCATGCATCCCGACATTTCGATTTTTTACCCATCGATGTGGCACTGCAATCCGAACACGACTTATTAATTGTTGAAGAAGCCAGTAGCCTGCCAATTGCTGTACTGCTAAAGCTGATGCAACTGAGCCAAAAAATTGTGTTCGCTACCACCGTGCAAGGTTATGAGGGTGCAGGCAGAGGCTTTGCTATCCGGTTTGCCAAACAACTCAATGCCCTACCATCAGGTTGGCTAAAACTGACACCCAAAGAGCCTATACGCTGGTCTGCTGATGACCCTGTGGAGGCGTTTGTTAATGATGCACTGGTGTTAAGCGCAACAACGCCATCACTGACATTTTCTGAGCATCGGGCTCACCTTGCGGATTATCTTAATCACGGCAACCCGGATAATTTTAATCCGGCCACCAGCAGCTTGCGCCTGATAAGTAAAGAACAAATGCTGGAGGATGACTTGCTTTTGGAGACAATTTTCAGCCTGTTAATATCGGCGCACTACCAAACAACACCAAGCGATTTGCGGCATATGTTAGATGAGCCGCAACTGCATGTGTACGCCCAGTATTGTCAGGGTGAAATAACCGGAGCAGCCTTGATTGCCATAGAAGGTGATATCGATGCAAGCCTTCATACAGCCATCATAAAAAAACAAAGAAGAATACCCGATCAGATTTTGCCGCAGGTGTTTGCCCAGACCTGCGCAGAGCCAACGGTGCTGTCACTAAGGTACGCTCGTATCGTAAGAATAGCCATACGCCCCGAAATTCACAGACAAGGATTTGGCCATCAACTATTCATGCAGCTAAAGCAGACACAACGTCCTGATACCATTATTGGTGCAAGCTTTGGTGCAGACGAAACCAGCCTGCCTTTTTGGTTATCGTTAGCTTGCCGTCCTGTGCATTATGGGTTTAAAACTAACCCTCGTAGCGGGCAACGATCTGTTTGCGTGTTATTCAATGAAGACGGCAAGCATCATTCAATAATTGAATTAGCCACAGCCCTATTACACATCAATGTTCAAGCCCTTGCCAGCGTAAGCTGCGAGCCTGAACCGGTATTAACCCTGTTAAACCAGGCGACACATAAAAGCAAATCGCCTATTGACTCTACGTATTCCTGGTCATTAATATCAGACTATGCGCAAGCTTACAGAAGCTTTACTGATACTGCAGGGTTATTGTGCACGCACCAAAACACCCTGACCCAAACAACAATACTGGAGTATGCAAAGAGCTTTTTACACTGTCTTAATAAGTCAACACCAAAACAACGCCGAGAAAAAGACGCGGAATTACGTCAACTTATCAAAACTGAATTTAACCTATAGTCATGGATGCCACACCCACACAAAAAGCAATCACAATTGAATGGCCCACCATGCTGGTGATGCTGTTCACGTACAGTAGCTGGCTGAGCTTAACCTTGTGGCATGCTGCAATCCCTACCGTGATCCTGATTATCGCTTTGTCCTTACTAGTTTCCTTACACTCGTCTTTGCAGCATGAAGTTATTCATGGACATCCAACTCGCTGTCAAGCAATTAATACTGCCATGGCATTTCCAGCGTTGGGCCTGAGTGTGCCCTACCAACGTTATAAAATTTTGCATTTACAACATCACCGAAATTGGCTCATTACCGACCCTTACGACGACACAGAAAGTTATTTCCTGGCCCGCGCACAATGGGGTCGCTGCAATACAATAATAAAAGCCATACTCAAGGTGAATAACACGCTCCTGGGCAGGCTTATAATCGGCCCGCTGATTATGCTAATCCGTATGCTGATTACCGAAGCACGTGAAAGCAAACACTCGGCCGACGTCAGATCAGGCTGGGCCTGGCATGCCGCAGGCGTCATGTTGGTGCTTGCCTGGCTTTGGCTGGTGGGCTTTCCAATCATGCTTTATGTGTTTATTGCTTATATTGGTACTGCTTTGTTGATGTTGCGTTCTTTTGGGGAGCACTTGCCAGAGCACAATACCGAGCATCGCTCAGCCATCATTAAGTCAAACGTGTTTATGCAGCTACTGTATTTAAACAACAACTTTCATCGAGTGCATCATGATCACCCTGAAGTGGCATGGTACAGGCTACCCGGTTTGTATCGAGCTCAATATCAAGCCCATACAGTTCATGTTTACAAAGGTTACACCTTTTTATTCAAGCAGTTTGCATTCAAACAAAGGTACTCGGTCGAACACCCTTTTCTGGCTAAGGACTGACGCACTATTAAGACGAGCAACAAGCAACAACTAAGCAAAAAAGAAACGACCAACATGATTGCCTCCTTACCCATGTACGACTGGCCAGAGATTCAAACGTACACTGATCAGTTTTGGGTAAGAATGCATAATGCACTGGCAAGCAATGGCATAACCGCACCGAGCCGCTTGAGACGTGGACAGAGCGCAAGTACTGAACAAGATCAACAGGTTTTATTATCACAAACCTGTGCTTATCCATTGGTTACCCAACTGCCACGCTCTACACAATTGGTGGGCACTCCTGTTTACCAGGTTGATTTGTTTAACAAAGGACAATACGCCAGCGCCATACTGGTCAGAAAAAATGATGCACGGCGAACGCTTGCCGAATTCAAAAACACCACACTAGCCTATAACAGCATGAACTCTCAGTCAGGGTTTAACGCATTAAAATCGCTGCTGGTCAGCGAACATCTTTTGAACGAAAACAAAGCACCGTTTTTCTCATCAGCAGTGTGTACCTTGTCTCATAGAAAATCGATTGCGGCGGTTGCCAGTGGCGCAGCTGATATTTGCGCTATCGACCCGGTAAGCTGGGCCTTATCCAAACGATATGAGAAAGACACGCAAAAATTGACCTTGCTGACGCACTCCGCCTACTCCCCAGCGTTACCACTGTACAGTGATGCCAACGCCATACCCGCTGATAAAACGCAGGAGCAATGGCGCGGTCTGATTATGTCGGCTTTTAAACAGGCTATTGATCAACAATCCGAAAATCACATGCTGTTATCGGATATTACTTACATCGACAAAAGTACCTACTTTAAGTTGCCAATCAGTCACATTAATATGATTGCAGATGAGGTCTGACCAACAGATTAACCAAAACCCACACAAACAACCATAAAAGTCCGCAGCCATAGCTGATCTGTTACATCGAGCAGGCCGTACACTTATTTTAAGCGTTCTAAAGAACAATAGAGACAGCAATGCTAACCATAAGACAAACACTATTATCGATACTGACGTGCTTTGTTACCGCCGGCATGGCTTTGCCAGTGCATGCCCAATTGGGCGCATCTGACGCAGCTGAACTATACAAAACTGAAAACACGTATACGATCACCAGAAAGGGCAAAAAAATTGGTACGCACTCACTGACTTTTTCAACAAGCGGTAACACCCTGACAGTGCAGGCGAAATCGGACATAAAAGTCACTGCATTAAAAATTCCGGTTTTCCGTTTTAACTATCTGTCCACCGAAATCTGGCAAGATGATCAACTGATCAGCGTTGAAAGCACAGCCAAAACCGGCAAAAAGACAGAACGAAGCAGCTTGCTTAACGAAAGTAGTACCAGCCAGATTAGCTATAACGGCAAGCAAACAACGGCTGAACGTATAGCCTACGCCACCAACCACTGGAATATAAACGCCGTAACCGAATCGACCGTATTCAATACGATAAAAGGTGCAGCAAGCCAAATTGTTGTCAAAGAGCATGGACGAAAAACACTCAACATCAACGATAAAACACTCACCACCACTCACTACGAGTATACCGGCGATATACAAGCACAAACCTGGTATGACGATAACAACCGATGGGTCAAGCTGTTGTTTCTGGGCTCCGATGGTAGCGAAATAACCTACACCATCGATACCCCCTAACCGCAAACCTATTAATCACCAGCCAACACAGAGCGAATAATGAATATCTGGATAACCGGAGCAAGTAGCGGCATTGGCGCAGAACTCGCACAGCTTTACGCACAAGCGGGCCACACAGTATTCGCCAGTGCACGAAACCAGCAAACACTGGCTGGCATGGAAGTCAGCGCCCAAAACCTGCCAGGCAATATCGTCGCTGTGCCACTGGATGTGACTGATAACCTGGCGGTTGAAACCGCGATCGAAACAATGACCACGTATGAAGGAGGGCTCGATTTAGCCATTTTAAATGCGGGATACTACGAGCCCATTGAATTTGACGACCTTAACCTTGAGCACTTCCAGGCAACGTATGACGTCAATTTAATGGGAGTAGTGCGTTGCCTTTTACCCGTACTAAAGTACTTTGCAGCTAATAATACCGGTCATGTTGCTATCGTGTCCTCCGTTTCCGGTTTCCGCGGTTTGCCAAAAGCGGCCGCCTACGGTTCCTCAAAAGCCGCATTAATCAATATGGCCGAGTCGTTAAAACCCGAATGTAACGCTCGTGGTATAAAACTGAGCTTGGTCAATCCGGGATTCGTCAAATCAAAGCTCACCGACCGAAACGATTTCACCATGCCATTTATCATGGAAACGCGCGATGCGGCCGCACGCATTGTGAAAGGATTGGCGTCTGATTCTTTCGAAACGACTTTTCCAAGGCGCTTTACTTACGGCCTAAAGCTGCTGCGCATTCTGCCCTACCGTTTGTACTTTCTGGCAACCAAGGCGTTGGTCAAGTAGCTCTGACCAAGTAGGTGATTAGACCAGTAGGCATTGGTAGCGCTAACGCCCCGCCTACTTGCTGCCGCGTTAGCAATTGCGTTAGCTTTATCCGCTCGCCACACTGAATTTTTGTATCGTCGGATTTGATGACACGCTCTCTTTACCCTGCATGTCCATACACATTTGCGATCCATCGTGCTTGTAATATTGCGTGGACACATTACCAATGCGAACACCCCACTTCTTAACTTCAGTCATGTTGTGCAAGGCTCGATCGGGTTGAAAAAACATGTAGTCGTTCATGGTTAGCTTCCAGAACTTGTCTTCGGCGATCATGACATTCATTATATAGTGCAGTTGCAATCCGCTGCCTTGCATCACACCGGTCGCCGGCCCTACCAACGCTTCAGACTCAGCTGAAAACTGACCATTGGGCCCGATGCTGACATCCCACACTCTTTTCTCGATAACACCATCGGAGTAATACAGGACTTCATCAAGTTCGAATATGTCGTCTTTTACTGTACCTATAAAATCACCGCAGAAATGCCGTCTCACATTGCCAAATCGATCGGCAAACCAACCAGATGCTCTTGTATGACCCTCAAAGTAATCGACGAAATCGAAATCGGGACCTTGCTTACTCAGGTGATCAAAATTCACGCTACTGCAACCACCGAGACTGAGTAAGAGCAACAGCAAACCGAGTTTCTTTTTGTGTGTGAGTGAATGCGTTTCGAATCGAACCGATGTGTTACTAAGCATGTTCCGCCTCTTTCGCCTGATTCGCTCTTTTCAACTCTTCCATCATTTTTACCTCTGCTTACCAATTGCATTGGAGCCCCCTTAAACCGCTTATATGCCTGATATTTACGTCTCTTCGGGCGCACTGGATCAGCTTGCCGCATTACCTCAGCAACTCACGTCACACTTTTTTTAATTTTCAATAAGCCAACATCTGTGTGGCCCGTGGCAAAGCCTGTCTCACAGTAAACAAGGTAATAACGCCACATACGGATAAATCGCTCATCAAAATTCAAGGCGAGCACATCGCTAGTCACTTGCTCAAATCGATCACGCCAGGCTTTAAGCGTTTTAGCATAGCTGTCACCAAACCAGTGCTGCTGATCCAGAACAAGTCCGGCACGTTCCAAGTGTTGTTTTAAAAGCGTTTTGGTTGGTAGCATACCGCCGGGAAAAATATAGCGTTGAATAAAATCTGGTCGTGAACGGTAAGCTTCAAAACGATCTTCGCGCAAAGTGATGGACTGAATAACAGCCGTTCCCCCATCACTTAGCAGCGCATTGACTTTATTAAAATAAGTTGACCAATACTGCTCACCCACGGCTTCGAACATTTCGATGGAAACAATGTGATCAAATTTTCCGGCGACATCGCGATAGTCTCTGTGATGAAATTCAGTTGAGCCCTGCTCGCTGTCGATAACCCGATTGTTGGTTCGAGCATAAGCCAATTGTTCAGCAGAGAGCGAAACACCGGTCACATTCGCATTGGTTTGAATCGCCAGCTGGTGCGCCAACGCGCCCCAACCGCAACCTATTTCCAGCACGTTTGACCCTGACTCAGGGCTCAGCATGCCAACAATACGATCGATTTTATTTTGCTGAGCCTGAGCAAGCGATTCGCTGTCGTCTTCGTACAGCGCTGATGAATAGCTCATACTTTTATCCAGCCACAGCTGATAAAAGTCGTTACCAAGGTCATAGTGAAACGCAATGTTGCGTTGGCTACCTTTTATGGAGTTTCTTTTGTTCCGGTGTTGCCACATGTTGCTCAGGCGTGACACAACCCCGCCACGCGTAGCTGGTCCAATTCGATGTTCATTGCACATGATCAACGAAAAAAGCGCTGCCAGATCATCGCTTTCCCACTCGCCACGCATATAACTTTCAGCAAACCCGATTTGACCTTCTGTGATGAGACGACGCAAGGGTTGAAAGCTACGCAGCCGCACACTGGCATTGTGATCACTCGCCCCGCGTTGACCGTATACATTCACAGAACCGTCCGGCCAGGTTAATGTCAACTGACCATCCATAAATCCATTCAAGACTTTTTCGAATCGTGATTTAACACCTTTAGTTACAACGGCACTCATTGAGGTGCGGTTGCTGCTATCGAGGGTTTGGTTATCTAAATCGACCATATCGCTTTATAGCTTTTTATATTTGTTACTTGAAAATGACTTCTTCGATTGGTGTGAGAACCAAGGTACTTTTTTTACCCATAACCGCAAGGCTTCCCAATGAATGCCGAACATGATTTTAAACGTCATCATAGGAAACCAAAAGAAATACGCTAATAACACGCTTGCCGAAAAAGCTCGCCGTTGGGCGGTATAGCTAGCCGTTAACAGATGACCTTTCTCATCGTGCGCACGAATAACCAGTACTTGCTTTTCCTGAGGCAGATTCAGGCGAAATTGATAATGCATATCCATATGAGCAAAGGGGGAAACAAACAGGGCTTTATCGGTGGCTTGATGTATCCAGCTATCACTTTGGCGTTCTTGGTCGCTTACGCTAAGCGCATAAGTATGTCTTTCGCCAAAGGTATTGTGTACTTCATGCAATATGGCGAAGGGTTTATCATGTTGGTCCAAACAGTAAAAAAGGCTCAGAGGGTTAAAAGTATACCCACACACCCTGGGATAACAGCTGAGCAATATTCTATGTGGTTTTACCTGGATGCCAGCCTCGCGCAACTGTCTGCAAACGTATTGCTCAAGCGACTCCTCTTCGACTATTTTCCCTGCGCCTATTTTCTCGGCGCTTATTTCCTCTTCGCTTTTTTCCGATGTCGAAGCAGCTGATGGCTTGTCTGGCTCCAGTTGCCCGAAATCTTTGTCGTAAAAACTAAACAGGTTCCAGCGATTACGCGAAAACAGCCACAATTTACGTGTCAACTCATCGATTTCATCCAGCGCGAGCAACATTGAGAATACCCGGTACTGCAGCACATGCTCTTTCGGTCGTCGCCTTTTGTGAAAGACCACGCCCTTGTAAATAGCGGATTTCACGAGTGTTCCAATACGTCTCTATGCGCAGTCGCACGATGAGTAACAACGATACGATCAGAAGGGTTATTCAGCTCCCAGGGTCTTTGTAGCTCGCCAAGCTGTTCTGCAACGGCAAACCCGGACTGCACGGCATCTTCATGAAAACCAGCACCAAAATAACTGCCGCAGAACCAAGTGCGCTGCTGACCTTGCCGTTGCCACAAGTGTTGCTGGGCTTTCATGGCTTCGGGAGAAAACACAGGATGATGGTATTCGGACTCACAGACTATTGTCTCTGGTGCGGGCATAGAGGACGGATTTAACGTAACGAAGTAGTCTTTGTCGGAGTGCAGATTCTGTAATCGGTTCATCCAATAGCTCACACACACTTTATTCTCGCGGGCTTTTGCCTCCACGTAATTCCAGCTACACCAAGCACGTCTTCTCTTTGGCATAAAGCTTTTATCACAATGCAATATGGCTTGATTGGGTTCGTACAAAAAAGCACCCAGTGTGCGTTTCTCCTCACCGGTAGGCTGCTCAAGCATGCTCAAGGCCTGGTCTGCGTGAGTGGCTATGACCACCTCGTCTGCTTTAATTTGCTCCCCAGCCACCGAGTTGACCCGCACGTGATCTTCGAATCTTTGAATGTTAGCGACAATAAACTCGGTTTTAATATTCTGCTGACCAATGGCTTTACTAACACTGTCGACGTAACTTCGACTGCCGCCGGTGACCGTGCGCCACTGGGGCCGATTACGTAATTTGAGCAAGCCATGATTCTCACAGAAGCTGATAAAAGCAGCCGCCGGGTAATCCAGCATGGTGTCCGCCGATGAAGACCAAATGGCTGCTGCGAATGGCAAAAGATGATCGTTCAGGAATTCCTCACTGTAACCACCCGCTGACAAAAACTCACCCAACGTTAATTCGGGATTATCAGGAATACTGACAGGGGCTTCTCGATAGAAACGCACCAGGTCGCGCAGCATTGTGTAAAACCGCGGTCTTAGTAATAAAGTTGGCTGTGCCAAAAGGCCTAACGGTGGCCCACCAGCATATTCAAAGCGACCGTTGTCTCGAGACACCGAGAAGGACATGTTGCTGTCTTCCGTTGACACACCCATGTCATCGAACCAACGGGTTAAATTGGGATAACAAGGCTCATTGTAAACGATGAATCCGGTATCTATTCGGGGCGCTTGCTCGTCGCCAGTTAATTCGGTATTCGCATGACCGCCGAGGCGCGCGGACTGCTCTAAAAGTGTGACCTGATGCCGCTTCGACAAAAGCCATGAAGCAGCCAATCCAGCAGCCCCGCTTCCGACGACCACAACATGCAATTTTTTTAACGAATTCATTAACCTATCTTAACATTGAGCCTTACTGCGGCAACTGCTCGCAAGGCTCACAGAACCCCGCATCCGGTATGATCTGTATACGCCCGACACTCGTAAACGGATTAAACAAGAAATGGATGCACCATTGCTCCAGAAAGCCGAGGGGCCCAGCGAGGCCACCCAAGCGCTCAACCAGCGCATGCGTGACAATTTAGTGGCTATTGGCAAAAATCGCGACGAGCAAGCGTTCAGCGATTTTTACAATCACTTTGCTGGTCGCGTTAAATCCTTCCTCATCGGGAAGGGATTGACTGAGGCCGTGGCTGATGAACTCTCCCAAGAGATCATGCTCATCGTTTGGCGACGAGCTGAAAGCTACAACCCAGACAAGGCGGCAGCGAGCACGTGGTTGTTCACGATTGCCAGAAATCGGCGCATTGATTATTTGCGATCAAACGCCCGGATCGAGGTCGATCTGGACGACGAAATGCTGGAAGTTGACGAAGATGATCATATGACACACGAAGCTCAGGTCGACCTGACGCAACAATCTGTTCGACTTGAGCAAGCGTTGCTTAAGTTGCCACAGGAGCAACGTCAGGTTATGCATTTGTCTTTTTTCAGAGGTAAATCGCATGGGGCAATTGCCCAATGGCTTGACCTGCCAATAGGGACGGTTAAGTCCCGAATCCGACTGGCTATGCAGTCGATAAGAACAGAAATAATGACCGCGGAGAGCGAATAAATGATGCACCACCTAACCGACGAGACGTTGCAAGACTATGCATCTGGCGTATTGAATTCGTCGATGGAAACCTTGATCGCCTGTCACCTGACGGTCTGTCCTGTCTGCCGCCGAAATGCCATTTTGGCTGAAGCCATCGGGGGATTATCATTTAACGACAATCCAGCTGCCGAGATGAAAGCCACTGCCAGCGACATACTCGCTATGGACAAAACAGTACCTGAAGCTCATCCGTCGTCTCTCCAGCACGTATCACAACCAGCGATCAGCCAACCCGGAGTACCCAGACCTCTGGCCAGATTGTTACCCACCACACTTGACGACCTGCCGTGGAAGTCTTTTGGTCCAGGCTTAAAGCAGTACAACCTCGGCTCACAACCGCGTAAAGAAGGTGCATTTAAATTATTGTCACTCGACCCTGGTTCAAAGATGAGTAAACACAAACACAAACACCGCGAGCTCACCTACATCATCAGCGGATCTTACTCTGACGATATCGGGCACTTTAAAGCTGGGGACATAGCTGACTTGTCAGCCGAACACCACCACTCGCCTCACGTTGATTCTGATGTACCTTGCATATCACTGATTGCCACAGATGCACCGGTCCAGTTTGATAGCTTGTTTGGAAAAATAGTCCAGCCCTTCGTCGGCATCTAACAGCAACTACTGATATTTGTGCATGCCGAAGAATGGGCAGTTCGGCAAGCGAGGATACACTCGCATAAGATTACTAACCCTGTTGCTAAGCAGCTTTGCTTGCAGCAGAGGGTATCTCGGTCCGATAACTACCATCCAGTACCGCTTCCCACCACACATAGTTTTCAAGATACCAGTCAAGCGTTTTCTCAATACCAGATTCAAATGTCACTTTCGGTTCGTAACCAAGTTCCGACCGAATTTTTTGAGTATCGATAGCATAACGGAAATCATGCCCTGCCCTGTCGCTAACAAAAGTAATAAGCGACTGGCACGCCTCGCTTTGCGATGCGGGGCACTTTGGGTAACGCTGTCGCAGTGATTGACTGTTGACAAAGCGCTGGTCAATCAAATCACAAATCAGATTCACTATGTCGATGTTAGTCCATTCATTGCAGCCACCAATATTGTAGGTTTCTCCGACTCGTCCCTTTTGCAAAACCAAATCAATCCCCAATGCATGATCTTCAACGTGCAGCCAATCACGTATGTTTTTACCATCGCCATAAATTGGTAAGTTTTTACCATCCAGTACATTCAGAATCACCAGTGGAATTAATTTTTCGGGAAAGTGATAGGGTCCGTAATTGTTTGAGCAATTACTGGTGGTGGCTTGCAAACCATAAGTGTGGTGGTAAGCGCGAACCAGAAAATCCGATGATGCCTTACTCGCCGAGTACGGCGAATTAGGTGCATAGGCTGTGTCTTCAGTGAATGCCGGGTCGTGCATTGATAATGTGCCGTAGACTTCGTCAGTAGACACATGATGGAATCGATGATTCTCAACCGCACGCGCTTCGACTTGCCATACTTGTCTTGCGGCTTTTAATAAGCTGTGTGTGCCCAACACATTAGCTTCAATAAAAGCATCAGGCCCTGTGATAGAACGATCAACGTGACTTTCAGCAGCAAAATGAACCACGGTGTCTATTCGATGATCACGTAACAGCCGTATCATGCACTCAGTATTGTTAATATCGGCAACCTCAAGCCGACACTGATCTCCAAGCACACCATCGAGGTTGTGTGTGTTACCGGCATAGGTCAACGCGTCGACTATGACAATGTTGTCCTCGGGGTGTTGTTCTCGATGATAACGAACAAAGTTAGCACCAATAAAACCAGCCGCGCCAGTGACAAGCATGTTTTTCATGATTACTCTCTCTACTGCGAGTTACTTCTGAATACCAGCCAAACTAATTTGGCCGGTTAACAGTAGAAATAGGTGCAGTAAATGCGCCTGGAACGGACTGAGGGAAAGGGTCGCATCGCCATATTTTTGGCGCACGCAAACCGTCCAGCTACGCCACAACGCAGAGGAACCTAGTCAAAGACATCGGCATCGGCCAACACGACCGCCGCTTCATCTTTGGCGGCTAATTGGGTTTGCGCACCATCGACCAAAGGCCAATCAATGCCAATCGCAGGATCATTCCACAGCAAACTGCGTTCGTAGTCGGGAGCATAAATGTCCGAACACTTATATTGGAAATCAGCCCATTCGGACATCACGTAAAACCCGTGCGCAAATCCGGGTGGTACCCATAGCTGACGCTTGTTGTCCGCTGACAAAACCACACCAACCCATTGACCGAATTGTTTGGACGATTTGCGTAAATCGACTGCAACATCGAACACCTCGCCCGAGGTACAGCGAACCAGTTTGCCTTGGGGGTGTTTTATCTGGTAGTGCAGACCGCGCAATACGCCTTGAGCTGATCGGGAATGGTTATCCTGCACGAAATCGATGTCCAGACCCAGGTTTTTGAATCCAGCGTCGCTCCAGGTTTCCAGGAAAAAACCCCGGTCATCACCAAACACACGTGGTTCGATAATTTTGACGTCATCCAGTGCTGTGTCGATTACTTGCATGATAAGCGCTTTAAGGTGTTAAAACTAAAGTGTAGCATCTGCTCAAGCACAAGCTGTTCCAGCTGGCGATTCGCCAGGCGCTTTATTGGACTTTAATCGCACAGAAAATCGCACAGAAAGTCGCAGAGAAAGTCGCAGAGAAAATCACAAGGAAAAAGTGACCAAAAAATGGCCGTACTCAGGCATCAACCATACTTTGGATGATTTTCCAGTGCTTGGCACTGACTGGCATGATCGATAAGCGATTGCCTTTTTTTAACAAGGTCATATCAGCAAGCTTGTTATTTTCCTTAAGCTCAGCAAGCGAAACAATTTCTTTGAATTTCTTTTTGAATTTTACATCTACCATGCACCAGCGCGGATTATCTCTACTGGCTTTGGCATCAAAGTACTTTGACTTACGGTCTAATGCGGTAAAGTCATCGTAGGCTTCTTTAACAATTTCTACCGTACCAACAATGCCGGGAACAGCGCAACTTGAATGGTAAAAAAACGCCATGTCACCTTTGCGCATGTCATCCCTCATCATGTTGCGCGCTTGATAATTACGAATGCCATCCCAGTGATCTTTTTTACCCGGCATAGAACGCAAGTCATCAATGCTAAACGCATCGGGCTCGGACTTTAGTAACCAGTAATTCATTCTTTTCTCTTTTAAAATGCATCCCTATTTCAGCGCATATATGCTCGTCCACAAAAAAGGGTGCGACAAGCGCACCCTCTTTTCGAACAAGCCGTACCGGCCAAAGCCGAAGCTCCGCCGGAAAGGGATGATTATGCTTACGCGATCATACCCATGATAGCTTGAACAATACCGCCTGCACCAGCACCAGCGGCCAAACCGCCAACCATGCTGCCGATATTAAGCTTACCGCTTGCAGCCGCATTACCAGCTGCAGCCGCATCACCGCCACGGCCCATCAGTCCACCAACAGCACCACCACCAAGCAAACCACCAAGTGCAGGCGCTATGGAACCCAGCATGCCACCAGGACCACCGCCACCGAGTAAACCTGAAACAAGCTCACCACCAAGAAAGCCGCCACCGCCGCCGAGAACTGCAGAAATAATTGTACCTAACATCGTTAGAGTTCCTCATTTGAATAAAACCAACCTGTGCACACAGGGACAAATTCCGGAGTACATCGTGCGCATCAAGGTTTAGCCAATAAGCCTGGTCCCTCACAACTCCTGCCCAATATGATAAGCGCTAAAACGGAATAAACAACGCGTTATACTGCGTTAAAGATAGTGAATTGCTATATATCGCTTGTATGCAGGGAAAAACGGTGAAATAACACAAGGCACGAAACGCTTGTTAACAAATTCATGCACTTGTGTTCTTAAAATCTGTATCGATTTACACCTTGTTTTACGTCAATAAACAGACGAACAGTAACAATGCCAATACACAAAATTAAAGAGCTCATAGAACAACACGGATTAGTCAGCAGTTCATTTGCCTATAACGACTTACCCAATTCAGCAAAGCAAAAATTACGTGATGCATGCAACACTCACTTCGACAACTGTTATATTTTATTGCTTGCCAACGCAGGCGGTGCGTTTTGGGAGGCAATGACATCACGTGAGCGCGACAATGCACGTGTCGGTAATAACCCGGTAGACAATTTTAGTGTTGCTATTGCAAAAAAAATTATCGCTGCCGGCGAACAAACACAAGATGCGCAAATATTATATCCAGGCTACTCCGTTCCACTCATTAAGCTTGGCGAACTCAGTGGCTGGAGCACACCTTCTCCACTGGGTTTGGGTTTGCATCCAGAGTATGGGCCATGGTTTGCATATCGCGCCCTGATAAAAAGTACTGAGCCATTACAGCCGATACAAAATTTACAGCACATTGCAAAAGCGAGTTCGCCTTGCTTAAGTTGCGCTGACACACCTTGTGTGAGCGCTTGTCCTGCCAGCGCAACCAGTAAAGATAAAGTCTTTGATATTGATCGTTGCGTATCACAAAGACTGGCAACCGATTCTTCCTGCAAAACACAATGCCACGCACGCAATGCGTGTCCGGTAGGTCAAGCTTATCGCTATAGCGAGCAACAACGCGAGTATCACATGACACACGCGCTGGATGCTTTGCGAGAATGGTCGACGTTACCTAAGCGCGATTAGCACAGGCATACCCAGGCATGTATGTACCTGGTCTGTATCTTATGGTTGCTACGACTGGCCATCACCACGCATACGCTCACCTTTAGGATCGTACTGCGCACTTATACTGGCTTTGGCAGCAAACACTGTCCCACCAACATCAATACCCCATTGACGCTCGTCCAGCCAAGCCTGATTGATGGTATCGCTGTGCTTGACATACCCCAAACCCACAGACGCACCCAGTGTATGCCCGTAATTACCTGAACTTAAGTAACCAATGCACTCGTTGTTACACATAATCGGCTCATGGTGATACAAGATGGGCTCAGGGTCATCAAGCACCAGCTGCACCAGTCGCTTGTTTAAATGCGTTCCGGTAGCCTTCTGTTTTGCAATCGCATCTTTACCTTTAAATGCTATGGGCTTATCCATGGCACACACAAATCCGATGCCTGCTTCCAGCGGCGTGTCTTCATCGCCGATATCATGACCATAATGCAAAAACTTCTTTTCAATACGGCAGCTGTCCAGCGCATGCAGCCCTGCCAGTGTTAGCCCGTGATTTTGTCCTGCGTTCCATAAGGCATCAAAAACGGTTGTGGCCATTTCAACAGGCACGAGAACTTCCCAGCCCATTTCACCCACGAAAGACACCCGCGACACACGCACCGGCGCATACCCTATCTCAGCTTCAATTGAACGACCAAACGGGAATACTTTGCTGGCAAGATCGATATTCAATAAGGGTTCAAGCATGGCCCGACTGTTAGGGCCCATGACACCCAGCATGGCGTATTGGTTGGTGACATCCGTTACAAAGCAGTGACTGTTTATATCAACGTGGCGCTTAATCCAGTCCAGATCTTTATGCGCATTGGCCGCAGCGCCAATCGCCATAAATTCCTTTGGGCCAAGTCGAATAACAGTCAGGTCGGCTTCTATACCGCCGCGATCATTCAAAAAGGTGGTGTAAACCATTCGATCAACCGCGACGTCTATGTCGGCACTGCATAGGTACTGCAGCGCCGCAAGGGCATCATTACCCTGAACCAGAAACTTTGAGAATGTTGATTGATCAAACAGGGCAACCTTTTCTCTGGCTGCATTGTGTTCGGCGGCGGAATAGTCAAACCAGTTCTGCCGACCAAAACTGTATTGGTATTCTGGCGTTACGCCTTGCGGTGCAAACCAGTTTGGCCGTTCCCAACCAGCCACCTGCCCAAAACAGGCGTTGTGTTCAACCAGTCGCTGATGTATCGGTGACAAGCGAACGTTTCTGGCCGTTTCAAACTGGCGGAACGGGTAGTGATTGGCATACAACAAACCCAGCGACTCTTCCACGCGTTCTTCAATGAACTTTTGTGTTCCCATAAACGGAAACATGCGACGTATATCGTTACCCCACATGTCTAATGGCGGTAAGCCATCGTGCATCCATTCGGCACACACTTTACCCAAACCACCTGAACTTTGAATGCCTACCGAGTTAAGTCCGGCTGCGACAAAGTAACCCTTAACATCGGGCACCTGGCCAACATGAAATTGATCGTCCGGGGTAAAAGATTCCGGGCCACAAAAGAATTTACGCCAGCCAATATCGGCCAGCATGGGTACCCGTTCCATCGCATCTTCGAGTACGGGCATGAGTTGGTCTTCCATATGACCCGGTATTTCATCAAAACAAAAATCCGCCGGAATACCCTGTTGCCCCCAACGCCGTGCGTTCTTTTCGAATGCGCCAACAAGCAAACCACCCGCATCTTCTTTTATGTATATGCACTTGTCGTGATCACGTAAAACCGGCAGATCCGGTTTTACATCCTCGTGTTTCTCAGTAATAGCGTAATAATGCTCACAGGCGTGCAAAGGCACGTTAATCTTATTTCGCCGGCCAAGCTCCCTTGCCCACATACCACCACAATTAACAACAAAGTCAGTTTTAATTGTGCCCTTTGCAGTTACCACACCCCTTACCTGTCCGTTCTCAATAAGGACATCATCAACCAGTACATTTTCCAGGCACTTGGCTCCGCGTTGACGCGCGCCTTTTATAAACGCCATAGTCACTTCTATTGGGTTACCTTTGCCATCGTGCTCTACAAAGGTCCCACCGATTAAGTCGTCAAACTTCATCAACGGAAACAGATTGCCTATTTCCTCTGCGGTGACCAGATCAACCTGCGTTACACCAAAAGCATTATTCATGGAAGCAACCCGGCGCAACTCTTCCCAACGGTCTTCAGTGTGAGCGATACTCAAACTACCCACCTGACGAAACCCAGTAGACTGCCCGGTCTCTTCTTCAAGCTCGTGCAATAAATTCATTGAATATTCGGTTAGCCGGGCATGACTCTCATTGGCGCGAACGGTGCCGATTAAACCAGCCGCGTGCCAGGTGGTACCGCAGGCAAATTGCTTGCGTTCCAACAGTACAACATCTTGCCAGCCAAGCTTCGCAAGATGATAAGCAACGCTGGCTCCAGTCACACCACCGCCGATAACGACGGCGCTGGCGCGCGTTGGAAATGCATCAGACATGGTCAGTTTTACTCCCGATTCAGTAAGCTCTGGTGATGCCACAAGACTGTTGTCGCTGTGCTCTCACTTCTACTATTACTGTGCTTACTATTATTGTGCTTAAACCGTGTTAACGATCGATTGGTATCGCTCATCTCTTTTTAACAAAAAAGCCAATCTGTTCATTGATCAGACAGGGAGCCGTCATGGTGCCAGCCGAGAACAGCTGCGCGTGTATTGTGCCAAATATCGGCAAAGGTAGCTGCAAAATCAGCCGGGCTCTCAGCAAGCCACCGATCAAGCGCCTCAGGTGAAACCCAGCGCCCGTCATCTATTTCATTTGGCTCTAGCGTGATAGGGTCATCTGAGCTTGCACAATAGATACGCACAAACTCAAACCCGTTTTGTGATGTGGGTGGCAACCGACCAACCTCAAACAAGGCATCGGGCGCAAGTGTTACACCGAGTTCTTCTGCCAGTTCACGGGCAGCACAATCCAGATAAGATTCACCGGCATCGACATGGCCTGCGGCACTGGTGTCCCATAAACCAGGGTTAGTGTCTTTGCTCATGGATCGCAATTGCACAAAGACCTGTCTGGCAGAATTGGTGAGGATAATATGTGTCGCGCGGTGCTTATGCCCGTGCCGATGCACCTCATTACGGGTCTGCTGCCCGATCACCTCGTCCAGCTCGTTCACTATGTCCAGCATCTCTTCCATGGCACTAGGGTAACTGTCAGGCAATCTTGGCTGCAAGCGTTGATTTCGGATTACAATAGAGTCGTCTGTGCGTCGACATCTGCGCATAAGCTGCCCTAAAGCTGCAAGAGTCTTCACATATATCTGCACACAACCACAGGAATACGTATTGTGAGCGTCTGGCTTGAACGCCGATCATCCAGGAATACCGACCAGTCACGTGGCTTTAACAGCACTCGCGCCGACAGTCAGTATCAAAGAGACCGTGCCCGCATTATCCATAGCGCCTCGTTTCGCTCGTTGCAGTCGAAAACGCAAGTCCTTGGTTTGGGTGAAAGCGATTTTTATCGCACACGACTTACCCACTCTTTGGAGGTTGCGCAGGTTGGGTCAGGTATCTGTGAATGGTTGCGCGAGCAGCCCGATAACGAAGCACTGCATGACTTCATTCCGTCTTTTAGCCTAATTGAAGCCATATGCCTTGCCCACGATATTGGCCATTCACCCTTTGGGCATGGTGGTGAGGTTGCGCTTAACACTATGATGCGCGATCACGGTGGTTTTGAAGCCAACGGTCAAACCTTACGCATTATTGCGCGCCTCGGTGAGTTCTCTGCCGAATGCGGCCTCGACTTAACCCGCCGCACGATGTTGGGCACTATAAAGTACCCGGCGTTTTATTCAGAAACCGTGCGCTACAGCCTGCCATCGCAGCAGCCCGATAACACCCACGATAACCACTACCTGAACATTGATCACTGGGCACCACCCAAATGTATCTATGACGCCGAGGCTGATGTGCTTGAATGGCTGCTTGAACCTTTCAGCGCCCCCGACAAAGACTTGTTTTTATCGCTGAATACGCCGGCTAAAGGTCACCGTCGCACTCGCTTTAAACCGTTCGACACCAGCATCATGGAGTTGGCAGACGATATCGCTTACGGGGTACACGATTTAGAAGATGCGTTGGCGCTTGGGCTGGTTAATCGAGATGCCTGGGAGACGCAGGTATCGGCTGTTATTGAAAACATGGACGACAACCCAATTAACGCTGAACTCGACCAATACAATCGCGACCTGTTCAGTTCTTCCCCAAAAGATCGCAAGCATGCCATCAGCCGTTTGGTCGGTTATTTGATACTCAACATTCACATTGTGAAGCTTGAAGAATTCGAAGACCCGATGCTGCACCTGCAAGCGCGAATGGAACCACAAGCCTACGAAATACTGTTGCTGGTCAAAGATTTTGTTATGCAGCACGTTATTCTGCGCCCCGAATTGCAAATGCTGCAATACAAAGGACAGCAGGTCATGATCAAGCTGTTTGACATTTTTTCAGCCAACCCAGAGCGCTTGCTACCAGCTGACGTGTTCGATAACTACCAGCAAGAGGGTCATCGAGCGATTGCCGATTATTTGTCTAACATGACCGATGTGTCTGCGGGCAAGCTCTACCACAAACTGCTTAGCCCAACCTCAGGCTCTATCTTCGATCGCACCTAAGCCTGACGCTTACCTCAATGCAACGCGCACAAAAAAGCCCCTGATAAGGGGCTTTTTCTGTAAAAAATATAACGTGTCGCGAACGGCGATTAACGCTTTGAATACTGAGTGGCTTTTCGCGCCTTGCGCAGACCAACCTTTTTACGTTCCACTTCGCGAGCATCGCGAGTAAGAAAGCCAGCGCCACGCAGAGTGGGTCGCAATGCTTCGTCGTATGACAACAACGCGCGTGAAATGCCCAGTCGGATAGCGCCAGCCTGGCCACTACCACCGCCGCCTTTAACGGTGATGTTGAAATCAAAGTTTGACACCATGTCAGAACGCTCAAGCGGCTGACGGATAATCATGTGAGCGGTTTTTCTGCCAAAGTACTCATCGAGTGGCTTGTTGTTAACAACAATATTGCCACTGCCGCTTTTCATGAAGACGCGAGCAGTAGACGATTTGCGACGGCCAGTGCCGTAATAGTGCGAAGCTGCCATGTGGGGCTAGATCTCCAAAAGCGTTGGTTGCTGTGCGGCATGGGCGTGGTCTTTGTCGGCAAACACACGCAACTTTCTGTACATCTCACGACCCAGCGCGTTCTTGGGAAGCATACCCTTAACGGCAAGTTCGATGATACGTTCCGGGTGGCTCTGCTGGAGCTTCTCGAAACTGATGGTTTTCAGGTTACCAATGTAGCCAGTGTGTCGGTGGTAAAGCTTGTTTTTTGCCTTATTACCGGTCACTTCCACTTTGGCCGCATTAATAACGACGATGTAGTCGCCCGTGTCCACGTGAGGTGTGTAGATGGGTTTGTGCTTACCGCGAAGACGACGAGCCGCTTCAGTGGCAACATTGCCAAGCGTCTTGCCTTCTGCGTCAATGACGAACCATTGCCGTTTTACTTCCGCAGGCTTTGCGCTGATGGTGGTCTTGTTCACTACGATGCCTCTGGCGAATACTCAATATTGAGCCTAGCCCGCCATTGTAGCGGACATCACAAGCGGACTCAAGCAAGTTCACACAGATATTTCGCTGCGCAAACACTTGTGGCAGCAAGTTTAAAAAAACAATCAGATCGCTGACGCGCAATGCGGCATCGCGGTGCGACAAAGACAGGAGACAGGGGCACGATAAGAGCGAAAAATTCAGCGTGACCCGAAGATCACGCTGAAAACCACCTTTAATAAGGAGGGAGGAGAAAAACTATGCTTTCGCTCCCTGACTGGTGCAATCGATGGGCCAACGCGAACCCCGGATTTGGCGATAAATCTGAAATTGTGACCGGCTTTTCGAATCGCAGATTGACGTGCAATCAGCTCAAAAACGCAACCTCCGCCAGCTCAAGCCGCCCTACCGCGACGCCGGCTGCCAACTAATTTCTTTATTTTTGAACTGGCTCACCGTTTGCCGCGGGCAGTATTTCGTGGGTCACCGTTATTTCGCTGCTTGCTTCCAGCATTTTACTGACGGAGCAATACTTTTCGGACGACAAAGAAACGGCGCGCGCTACCTGCTTTTCACTGAGTTCGTGCCCATAGACCTTAAAATGCACTGAAATAGCGGTAAAAACAGCCGGAATCACGTCTGCACGCTCTGCTTTTAGCTCAATTTCGCAGTCAGTGACAAGCTGGCGAGACTTTTGCAACATCAACATCACATCGAATGCAGTGCAACCACCGAGACCCATGAGCACCATTTCCATGGGTCGGACGCCAAGGTTACGCCCTCCATGTTCCGGAGAGCCATCCATGACGACGGAGTGACCACTGCCGGATTCAGCGACAAAGGTCATATGATCCAACCATTTAACTCGAGATTGCACGGTAAAAAGTTCCTCATTAACGGAAACGTTTGCGGAATAGTACCTATTTTACTGAAGTTCTCACAAAAGCGGCCGATCAATGTTTGACGGTATAGATATTAGCTTGGTCAACAGTGGCCCAGCGCAAACATTGAGTACGGAGAGAGACTGGATATGCTAGCGCCTCGTATAGCTCCACCACCGGTTGAGTGGATGGATATTTTTCTACGGAGCAGTCATCGACGACAGTATCCGGCCAAAACCACGATTATTCATCATGGTGATGTGCCAGAGACACTGTATTACATCGTTGACGGTTCTGTAAGCGTAGTCATCGAAGATGATGACGGCCGCGAAATTGTTCTTGCTTACTTAAGTGCGGGCGATTTCTTCGGTGAGATGGGCTTGTTCGAAGAGAACAGCCAACGCAGTGCTTGGGTTGTCGCCCGAGTCAAGTGCGAGCTTGCCGAAATGAACTATGACCAATTTCGTCGTTTAGCGACTGAGCAGCCAGAGCTGCTTTACTCTCTTACTACGCAAATGGCAGCTCGTCTTCGCAAGACCAGCGTTAAAGTTCGTGACTTGGCCTTCCTGGATGTGACAGGTCGTGTTGCTTCAACATTGCTTGATCTTGCCAAAATGCCAGACGCCATTACCCACCCGGACGGTATGCAGATTCGTATCACTCGTCAGGAGATTGCCAGAATCGTGGGTTGTTCTCGCGAAATGGTTGGTCGGGTTCTTAAGGAACTGGAAGATCGCGGGCTTATACACGCTCGTGGCAAGACAATGGTTATTTACGGCACACGCTAGCTGCCCGACAAACCTAGGTTGTACCAAAGCCCGGATTAAACGCTGTTTTTCCCGGGCTTTTGTCGTTTACGTCCCGCAAATATCTTAGTTAGTTCAAACCCAGCAAACCGAACATGTCGGCCAGCGCCCGGCCCGGTTCAGGTGCGCGCATAAACGCCTCCCCAACCAGGAATGCATTAACGTTATGTTCTTGCATCAAGGCAACATCGGTGTTTGCCAGAATGCCACTCTCTGTGATCACGGTGGTTCTTTCGGGGATTAACGGTAAAAGATCAATCGTGGTTTTAAGCGACACATCGAAGGTACGCAAATCCCGATTATTAATACCCAATAACATTGGCGACAATAACAAGGCGCGTTCCAGCTCGGCGCGATCATGCACCTCTACCAGTACATCCATGCCTAATTCGATTGCCTGAGCGTACAAGGCTGACATTTGCGTATTACTGAGCGCTGCGGCAATCAATAATATGCAGTCGGCACCAATGGCTCGCGCCTCGACGACTTGATAAGAGTTAATTATAAAGTCTTTACGAATAACCGGTAAAGCGCATGCTTGTCGCGCCTGCTGCAAAGCACTTTCACTGCCTTGAAAAAAGTCTGCATCGGTTAACACCGACAAACAAGTCGCTCCGCCCGCCTCGTAACTTTTGGCAATTTCAGCCGGGTTAAAGTTTTCTCTTAAAACCCCTTTGCTGGGACTGGCTTTTTTGACTTCGGCAATGACCGCTGGCGTGCCCGCGTTTAAACAAGAGGTGATTGCCTTGCAAAAGCCGCGAGGCACATCAGCCTGTTGAGCTTGCTGTAGTAAGTCCTGCTCACTGAGCTTTGCCGAGCGCTCAGCAATCTCCTCGGTTTTTCGGTGCAGTATCTTTTTTAAAATATCCGGCACATCAGGTTGAATCGACATTTACAAGCCCTGACTGAATTGAACAAGTTGTTGCAACTTCGCAGCAGCTGCACCACTGGCTAGTGTTTGGCGCGCTAATTCAACGCCGCTTTCAATAGAATCTGCTGCAGCGCCAACATACAAAGCGGCACCACTGTTCATTAGCACGATGTCTTTGGCAGCGCCGTCTTCGTTGTTTAGTACCGATTGAATCATTGCCAGACTTTGCTCCGGTCCGTCTACCTGAATGGCATCAATGGCCTGAGGTTTAATGCCATACAACTCGGGCTTGATGTTGTATTCGGTTACCTGGCCGTTGTTTAGTTCGGCCACATGGGTCGCACCACTTAAACTGATTTCATCCATGCCACCGTCACCATGAACAACCAGTACGTGTTCACTGCCCAGTTTATTTAACACATCGGCTATGGGTTTCACCCAGGCCGCGTCGTATACCCCCAGCAATTGTCGACGCGCGCCCGCCGGATTAGTTAATGGGCCTAACAAATTAAACACGGTTCGCACACCCATTTCACGACGCGGGCCAATGGCATGCTTCATAGCACTGTGATGCCGTGGCGCAAACATAAAGCCGACACCAACCTCTTCTACACAACGCGCAACCGCATCCGAATCCAACTCTATATTAACGCCAGCGGCTTCAAGTAAATCGGCCGCGCCAGACTTACTCGATACAGAGCGATTACCGTGCTTGGCTACCTTGACGCCGGCAGCCGCGGCAACAATGGCGCAACTGGTTGAAATATTAAACGTGCTGGAAGAATCGCCACCGGTGCCAACGATATCAATCGCTGCAGGGTCAGCCTTGACACTCGATGCCAGCTCACGCATCACTTGGGCAGCAGCTGCAACCTCATCAACTGTTTCGCCTTTCATTCGCAAGGCAACCAGCAGTCCACCAATTTGTGCAGGCGTTGCATCTCCGGTCATCACCTGGCGCATGACGTCGTTCATGTCAGCCATAGACAAATCACGTTGCTCCAGTAGCTGACCCAAAGCTTCTTGTACATTCATGATACGACTCCTGCATCGCGAAGAAAGTTATGCATCAAAGCATGCCCATGTTCACTACTGATGGATTCGGGATGAAACTGCACACCCTCAACAAGTTGTGTTTTGTGCCTGACTCCCATCACCTCTTCCCGGTTACCAGCATCATCGAGTGTCCACGCAGTCACGGCCAGACACTCCGGAACAGAGTCCGGCGCTATCACCAGCGAATGATATCGCGTCACCGTAAACGGGCTGGGTAAACCGGAAAATACACCCGTGCCGTTGTGATGCACTTGCGAGAGTTTGCCATGCATAATCTGCTTTGCGTGCGTAATGCGGCCTCCAAAATGTTGACCAATGCTTTGATGCCCCAGACAAACACCCATGATGGGCAACTTACCGACAAATTGATCAATGGCAGATAAAGTGATACCAGCCGAATCAGGATTACCTGGCCCTGGCGACAACAGCAAAGCGTTTATGTCACCTTTATCCAGCTCTTGTACCGTTATTTGATCATTGCGAAACACGTTAACGTTGGCACCCAATTCTTGCAGGTACTGCACAAGGTTATACGTAAACGAATCATAGTTATCGATAACAGCCAGTGTGCTCATGATGCTGCTCCCGGAGCTGTACCGCTGGTTTGATCGCGTAAAAAATCTGGTGTGTCGTTTAAACCCACCTGGGCCAATGCCACGGCCTTAACAATAGCGCGCGCCTTACTCATGGTCTCTGCCCATTCAGTATCGGGGTCAGAGTCATAAACTATACCGGCACCGGCCTGCACGTGCAGCTCACCGTTTTGGATAACGGCAGTGCGAATGGCAATGGAGGTATCCATATTACCGTTCCACGACAAGTAGCCCACCGCGCCCGAATAGATGCCGCGCTTGACCACTTCAAGCTCTTGTAAAATTTCCAGCGCACGCACTTTAGGGGCTCCGGATAACGTACCGGCCGGGAAAGTGGCTCGCAGCACGTCAACCGCGCTCATGCCTTCATTCAACTTACCCACCACATTAGACACGATGTGCATAACATGCGAGTAACGTTCAATGCTGAATTTATCGGTCACCTCAACTGTGCCGGTTTGCGCTATTCGACCAATATCGTTGCGTCCCAGATCAATCAGCATTAAGTGCTCAGCCAGTTCTTTTGGGTCGGCCATCAAGCTTTTTTCGTTTTCCAGGTCCGCCTCTTCTGTGGCCCCTCGTGGACGTGTACCTGCTAACGGCCTGACGGTCACTTCGCCGTCTTCGAGCCGCACCAGAATTTCCGGTGATGCACCCACTACCTGGTGGTCCCCAAGGTTCAGATAAAACATATAAGGGGATGGGTTTAATATGCGTAAAGCGCGGTATAAATCGAGCGATTCAGCTTCAAATGGCACACTCATGCGCTGTGATAAAACCACCTGCATGCACTCGCCGTCTTTAATGTACTGGCGTATGGTTTGAACGGCTTTCTTATAGCCTGTTTCAGTAAAGCCACTTTTAAAATCAGATTCGCTTAACGGTGTCACGTGCCTGGGTGAAGTTTGTCTGGGCATGGGCTCATGCAACTGCTCCAGTAAACCGGATAATCGGGCAACGCCATTTTCGTACGCGTTGTCGGTTTTTGGATCAACCAGCACCAACAAGGTTAACTTGCCACTTAAATTATCAAACACCACCAGCTCGTTGGCTTCCATCAATAAGATATCAGGATTACCCAAAGGATCAGGGTGTGTGTTTGGCCCTAACCTTGGTTCAACCAGTCGCACAGTGTCGTAACCAAAGTACCCGACTAAACCACCCGTGACTTTGGGCAGGCCTTCAATGTCGGGAATGCTGAATTGTTGCTGGTACTCGTCAATCCACGACAACGGGTCAGCATGTTCAAACGTTTCAATCTCGCCTTTGCGATCAACGCTGATGCTGTGAGCGTGAATGCGAATAATGGTGGAACAAGGCAACCCAATAATCGAGAAGCGGCTCCATTTTTCACCGCCCTGCACCGACTCCAATAAAAATGAGAACGGCTGGTTGGCCAGCTTGACGAAGGTTGATAGCGGGTTTTCGAAGTCGGCAACCACTTCGCAATGCAGCGGTATACGGGTAAAGCCTTGCGCGGACAAACGCGCGAATTCGTTGGGGGTCATGTTAGCGTTCCTGACAGTATTTCAAATTACACATCGTTGTATCTGCGGTTTAATGCTTACTACCAATTGATTGGTCCGCAGATGTTCCAGCTGTTTTCCCTTTTCTCTGTTTTCCTTTTTCTAAGGATTACTTTTGCAAGCTTCAGGGGCTGGAGCGGTTAATATGGCGGTGCTAGAGTCGCCAACGCCAACGATGTTGTAATGTCGAAATGTACATCAGGCAATGCCTTAAATTAGTGTGATCTGATTGCAGCGCAACACTGGTTACGCCTGTACTGGGACGTACTATCCCAATAAGCCGCCGCGCCGTCAAGCCCCGGCGGCAAATTCCGTTATACCGGCAGATAAAACCGGCTATTTTTGTGGAATCGGTTATGACTTTAACTATAGTCGGTATGATTGTCCCAACTCCTATATGACCCAAACTCAGGTTCTCCCATGACCATTATTAAACAAGACGACTTGATAGACAGCGTTACCGATGCACTGCAGTTCATTTCCTACTATCACCCCAAGGATTACATTGACGCCGTTTACCAAGCCTGGGAGCGCGAAGAATCACAGGCAGCCAAAGACGCGATGTCGCAAATTCTGATTAATTCGCGCATGTGCGCTGAAGGCAAACGGCCCATTTGTCAGGACACCGGTATCGTTACCGTGTTTATGCGTGTGGGCATGAACGTGCAGTGGGACAGCACCATGGATTTGCACAGCATGGTCAACGAAGGGGTAAGACGCGCCTACCTTCACCCAGACAACAAACTGCGTGCCTCCATTTTGGACGACCCGGCTGGCAAGCGAAAAAACACGGGCGACAACACGCCAGCTGTTATCCATATTGATATCGTCGAAGGTGACAAGGTCGATGTTGACATTGCCGCCAAAGGTGGCGGCTCAGAAAACAAATCAAAGATGGTCATGCTGAACCCCAGTGACAGCATCGTTGACTGGGTCGTTAAAACTGTGCCCATTATGGGTGCTGGTTGGTGCCCGCCTGGTATGCTCGGTATTGGTATTGGTGGCACAGCCGAAAAAGCCGCGGTGTTAGCAAAAGAATCTTTAATGGAGCCCGTTGATATTCAGCAACTAAAAGATCGCGGCCCGTCAAACAAAATCGAAGAATTACGACTGGAAATATTTGAGCGGGTGAATGCGCTGGGTATTGGTGCACAAGGTTTGGGCGGCCTTACCACCGTGGTCGATGTCAAAATAAAAGACTACCCGACACACGCCGCATCCCTGCCCGTTGTCATGATCCCTAACTGCGCGGCAACGCGGCACGCACACTTCACTCTCGATGGCAGTGGCGCTTATGAACAAACCCCGCCCAAACTCGAAGACTGGCCATCGATTACATGGGAGGCCGGTAATAGTCGCCGAGTTAATCTGGACACCATTACCCCAGAAGAAGTTGCTACCTGGAAAACCGGCGAGACACTGTTACTCAACGGCACCATGCTCACCGGTCGCGACGCGGCCCATAAGCGCATTCAAACTCTGCTTGATAGCGGTGAACCCTTGCCCAATGGCGTTGATTTCAACAACAAATTTATTTATTACGTTGGACCAGTGGATCCAGTTGGTGATGAAGTAGTAGGCCCGGCGGGTCCAACAACATCTACCCGTATGGATAAGTTTACCGAGATGATGCTCGCCGACACGGGCTTAATGGGCATGATCGGCAAAGCCGAGCGAGGTCAGATTGGCATCGATGCTATTAAAAAACATGCTGCCGTCTATTTAATGGCGGTGGGTGGGTCTGCCTACCTGGTCTCCAAAGCCATCAAACAAGCACGCGTGGTGGCGTTTGAAGAACTGGGCATGGAAGCCATTCACGAGTTTGTTGTAGAGGACATGCCCGTGACCGTTGCAGTAGATTCACGTGGAGAGTCAGCGCATCAAACCGGGCCTGCGCTATGGAAGGGCAAGATTGAATCTGGCGAAGTCAAGCCTGTTTATTTTGTATAAAAGGCAGGCAATATCGTTTTGCGCAATTTGTCCTAAACTCATTGTTGCGCTTTGGCCAAAAACCGGAAAAATTCATGCGATTCAAACTGTGTGCAGTAAAACTGTCTAACGCAAACCTGCCAGCCGCGGTCCTGACAATGGCCGTTATGCTAGCCGTTGCCACACTGTCCGGTTGTGCAGGCTCAGCAGGCAGCAGCACTGGCACTCAGCGTCTCGGTGGCAGCAAAATTCAAGCGTGCAGATCAGGCGATGAAATGGTGAGTTCCTCTAGACAGTGCCTGCAAGACGGCGCGGCTTGTTACGAGCTAACCAACGGTAACTGGTGCACCGGTGAACGAGGCAACACCTGCCCTGCAGGATCAACTCAGTTGCCGCAAGGCGCAGCCTGTCCTCGCGGTGCGCGATGCATTGAGTATGGGGAAAATCTGAACTGCGCTGTTCAGCTCAAGTAACGCCAGATAGTCATCCCAGATAGTCATCCCAGATAGCATCCCAGAAAGGTATCAAAGTCCAGCTAGCCAGCGCTGGCAATAGATTCTTTGAATTGACTGATGACCGAATCATAACCATTCGCGTCGTCTTTACTGCGCGCGTTAAAAATAGCTGAGCCGGCAACGAAGGTATCAGCACCGGCAGCTGCGATCTGGCCGATGTTATCTACTTTCACACCCCCATCGACTTCTAAACGAATGGCATGCCCGGACTGGTCTATACGTTGTCTTACTGCGCGCAGCTTGTCGAGTGTGTGAGGGATAAACGCCTGCCCACCAAATCCCGGATTGACCGACATCAATAAAATGATGTCAACTTTATCCATCACATGATCGAGCAAATGCAACGGCGTTGCGGGATTAAAAACCAAGCCGCTCATTAGTCCGGCGTCACGAACCAACTGCAGCGATCGATCTACATGCTCAGTGGCTTCGGGATGAAAAGTAATACAGCTGGCTCCGGCTTCAACAAAATCGCCAATTAATCGATCAACCGGAGACACCATTAAATGCACATCGATGGGCGCTGTTACGCCGTGTGATCGCAGCGCTTCGCAAACCAGGGGCCCGATTGTTAAATTTGGCACGTAGTGGTTATCCATGACATCGAAATGCACCCAATCGGCACCCGAAGACAAAACGTTGTCTACCTCCTCGCCCAGCCGGGCAAAGTCTGCTGACAAAATTGAAGGGGCAATAACCGGTGCCTGCATAAGTGTTTCTTACTCGATTGCTAAATGAGTAACTGTAGCGGTTTTAAACTTGTTGCGCGACCTGTAAAAAAGCCTGATCGAGCCGATAACAACGTTATCCGCCGCGGTTTTAATGATTTTTGTATGGCACAGGTACGTACCGACAAGCAAACACAGTCGCCAATATTCAGACTGGACAACCCCGAATTGCTCGATCTGCAGGCAATAGAAACTGCTGCGGCAGCAACCCAGCGAGGTGCATGGCGATTTCTGGCTGATCTGTTTGAGGGCGCGAGCAAACGCCATTGTCAGCAACTGTCGATTGAGCCTGATGCCAGCGTGTGGCGCATTCGCTACCGCACAGGCGGCGCTTACGACGAACACGTGGTTAACGATTCCAGTAACTTGATATGGGCCACAGAATCGCTGCAAATGAAGCTCTGGGGCGAGCACTATCACGAGCAGCCGCAACGCTCAGCCCGATTCACCTTACTTGCCGGCCACACTCAAACAGCCGTCACACTACGAGCAATACAAACCGTTAACGGTGATTTTCTGGAGTTTGATTTTGACCCGATACTGCCCATGCCGCCTTTACTGGATGAACTTGGGTTTCAGGCCAACCAGCTCAACGCCCTGCGCGCACGTTTGCAGCGCAAGAATGGCTCGCTACTGATTACCAGTTGTGAAACACACCAACTAAACGACACTCTTTTAGCGATCAATCAAGAATTGATTTCGCCCGCGCTCAAACTACTGTCTGTTAATCACCGGCATCGATACAGTTTGCCACGCACCACACAAATTGATTTGCATCATATTGATCAGGCAGAGCACACCAAAACCTGGAACAAGGCACTGGATATTAGTCACGACATACTACTTGTTGGCGGCAACGTGCCAGAGGCGTGTCAGGAACGCATAGCCAATGCCAGCGATCAGGGCGTATTGACCGTACAGGCATTGCAAACGGGGAAAGACGCAGACCTGCTGCAAGTGCTCAATGCCGGTATTGTTCGCCGCGCACCTTTGCACCGTACGGTGGACACCGTTGTTAATCACTATGCTGTACGCACCAATTGCCCGCATTGCGTTGAACGCTCGGTTTTGAATGACTACGAACAGCATTGGCTGGAGCAGCTCAGAACGCCGGTCACAGAGAACGTGGTGAGCTGGTTAACTGACGGCAATACCGAGCAATTCATGCGCTCTGTTGGCTGCGACAAGTGCGCGGGCAGTGCCAATGGCGAACCACTCTCGGTTTACGAAGTGCTGGAACGCGATCAACAGAACCACCTGTTTCCATGCAGCGACAAGGTGGGCGAAAACAGCACCGGGTTTACAGCCTTACAACGACAGTTGATGACCAAGGCCAAGGAAGGCAAAGTCAGTTTGAGTGAAGTAATTAGAGTGTTGAACGGCTAGCCAGGCATTCAGCGCTGGTTAGTACGTCAACCAACTTACCGCCATCGATCCACCATCGATACTTAATTGTTTTAGATTATCTGGTATCAGATCGGCTGTTATTCGTTCAGCCGGTAATACATCAAAAGATTCATCCATGAGTCCTCTAATGTTAGGTGTGGGCGCCAGAACACAATTAGTTCTGAATTCAACCCTGATAGGGATACCTTAGCTCAAGCCGCTTCAGCGTCATCCGAACGACCATCGTCAGCTTTACGCTGAACATCCAGTCCGGCAACAACGCGTAGCGTCGGTTTCGTTGGAGTGTCAATACGATCGGGCGTATACGTGTGTTCGGAGAGTAACTGATCAGACCACACCAATCCCGAAATAGATTCTTCACTCATTGGTTTACACATGTTGCCATTGAGCTGATTATGAGACACCAGATAATTGCGCAACCGCAAAAACATGTCTCTGTCTACCTTTCCGGTTTTGCGCCAGAACGCTTTTAAAGAAGCCTGTGATGTCAACCCAGGTAAATTGTATATTGCCTTGCCAAGCGTTTTAACAGGCGTTCCATGAAACAACGAGGACATACCAACGGTACTGTTGATAACAACCGTGCCTTGCGCATGCTTTAACAAAGTCGGTAAGCACAGATCGTGTACATAGAAAACCCTGCCCTGCAAACCAAGTTCACTAACCAGATTATTAAACAGGTTGGTGTAGTCGGTGTAACCACGATCAAGCGGGTGATGTTTAAACACGATCGCTTTATTTTTTGGTGCGTGCTTGGCAAAGGACGTCACCACATCTCCAATAAAGTGTTCTATTGAATTGTAATCGGAATGCACAACCACTTGCATGTCGCAATGCACCTGCAATGGGCAGACAAAATAGTTGTTTTCGAATTCGGGCAACAAATTACCCAGCATATGGCGCTCTTTGCGCGCAAAGCGCAGTTTTCGAAAACCTGAAATTATCCAGCGAAAACCTTCGGGTAACCAGCGAAAATCGCGATGATGCTGATAGCCGGGAAACAGCTTTTTACGATACGCACTGGCCAGATAATAAGCCATGGAATGAATAGCCATCAACGCAAAAACGTTAATGGAAAATTCGGATTCTTTTTGACTTGGTTTTTTCACTACCGGCAATTTAAAACCTTTACGCAGCATTGGCGAATGGCCATTAACGCCATCTTCTTCCAGAGTGATGAAGTTGGGTCTGATGTAGCCCTCTTCAAACACAAACACCCTGACACCATTGCGGTGCGCAACCTCTTTGGCAATGCGATGGTAAATACGGCAATCGCCAAATAGATAAATTCTGCCGATGTTCTTGTTGGCGATCAGTCGCTCAAGAAATGCGTCCCAATGTTGAAGTTCACCAGAGAAATCAATGGCACCAGATCGTTTGTAAAACAGCTTATCACCGCCGTTTAGATTGACCTTATGTACATTAAAGCCACGCGACTCAAGCTCATCACCAAAACGCGAGAAAAAGGGTCCTATTGGCCCTTGAAGCAGCAGAACATCAGGGCGCATAACGAAGTCCTTTCACGATATTAACAACCTTGTTTAACTGCCTTGTAGACCACTTGCCCGAATGTCGCTTGTTCATTGCATTTTTGCTTTTTATTGTTAGCACCAGATCCTCTGGTGTTGTGAACTCTCCGGTATCGATGTCAACGTATCTCGGATACGCAATCAACGATAGGTACACCAGTTCATCCAGCGTTCTGCGACGCGTGCGTCGCTCATTGGGTTGATGATCTTCAGTTAATCCCCAGCCTGCATAAAACGGGGTTCCGTAGGTCACCACTCTTTTGCCTCTTAACAAGGCTTCAAATCCTGACAGCGATGTCATTGTGTGTAATTCATCGCACACGTCGAGACAATCAACGATTGAGGCGTCAGCATCCACTGCATCTGCATGTTCATCCAGCACACTCTTCTCTACTTTGCCTTTTCGATTACCTGCCACCACGTCCGGGTGTGGCTTGTAGCGAATCCATGCATCCGGCATGGCTTTGCGAACAGCAATCAACAGATCAGCGTTTTTGCGAACTCCGTCACAACCGCGCCGAATGGATTCATCGTCTTCAACCTGACCAACAACCAGCACATGGACCTTGCCAGGCTCAGGTAACAATAAGTTACTTTTTGCTCCTACGTTATATTTCGACAGGCGCGACGATAAGATGAGCTTTTTTAGTGCTACAGCACGAAATATTTCTTTTGGCGTGCAATCATGGCGGTTTAACAGCTCCTCAAGCTCACTGGGACGGGCCGGATCAAAGTACATACCGAGGCTATCGAGCACCAATGAGGCAGGTGCATTGAAATCGGAGCCCAGACCGCTGGAGCGCATAAAGCCGTCTTCGACTCTAAATACCGGCAACCCCCTATCGGCTTGCGGGTCTGTTGGCTGCAGATCACTAAACGCTCTGTAACCCCAGGTCAACCTGGCCGTAGCCGCTTGCCGCGTGTCATCACGATCACCCTCAGCAAGTTGATCGTTTGCCGCAGCATTGACACTACTACTGACAAAGCTCACAGAGCCGTCAGGCGAGCGCAAATATTGTCGAATGTATTTCTGTTTCCACGCGGTGATACCGACGCATTCAAAATGATGCGCATTTCTGGCAAACATGCGCTGCTGGAGTTCAACATGCTCCAGGCATTCGTGCAGTTGCCACAGTTCACCGGTAACCGGATTGCAGTACTTTGCCATCGCTATGTGTGTGGCGAAAAATAGCTCGTTAATACTGCGCTGTTGCTTACGCCGTGTTACTGGGTTGCGATCGTCTGTCAGTCCCCAGCCGGCATAAAACGGCTGACCAAAAACCACAACCGGTTTATCGCACAACAAGGCTTCATACCCAAGTTGCGAGGTACCGACATAGACTTTGTCGACTTGCTTAAGCAACTGCAAGGGGTTGGTGGTATCACTGAGTAATTGAATGCCGGGCGTACTAGACAAATCGGCCAAGTAGCCCTTACGCCTGCCACTGATAACATCAGGATGCACTTTTACAATAATCTGGGCATCACGGTTTTCACTGATGGCCGCTTGCAACATGGCATTAAAACCATTGGCATCCATAGCACCATACCGTACCGACGCATCATCGCGAGTCTGATCAACCACCAATACCTTCGGCTTTGGGGTTGACATTCCGTTTTCACGTGACTGCAACGACGCAGCAAGCTTTGTCGTTGTTGTTTGATTGATCGAATTGAAATTGTATTTGGTGATATTAGCGCTCACCAGCTGCTGACGACATTGCGCGGCATACGCCAACTGCTCGACTGTTGCCACCTCACGAAACGCTTTAGTATCAAGATTAAGTAAATTTTCCAGATCGCTGGGAACCGAACTGTCGTAATAAACACCGGTATGATCTTTGAGCAGTGAATAACTGATTCTTGAATGCGGATCGGCGGCACTGCTTCTTATCCATCCATCCTCAAGGTAAACCACATCGAGCTGATGGCGCTGTGCAAACTTCCGTGCGGCCGCGGTATTGGATTTTCGTCCCCAGACCAACACACACGACACATCCTGCAATCGGGCCCTGGCTTGCGAGGGCGACAGGACCTGATCGACACCTGCCAGCTTTTCCAGGTGGCTTATAGCTCGTAAGCCACGAGAAAACGCAACCGCTATTGCAGTCTGGGATTGAGCTGGGAATTGTGAGGAAACAGCGACCACAAAAACGTTTTCTTATAGTGTGTAGTGAACCGGCAGTAATGCGCGAGTAGGTAAATGCAGGAAACAAGCCATTAGCACACTTAAGAGGAACGCTTAAAAGTGCCGAAATTTCAAGCGCTAACCGCTCACTCAAACAGCTGCGCAGCACCGGTATGATTTTGCGCACTGGCGCACTGCTCGTGGCCTCGGAATTGCACTTTATTTGGCTTGACCTCGCGCATCGAAGCGCATTTGAGACAGGTGCTTTACCACCCATGAACGTGCTGTTTGTATCAGATACCCCGTTAGCCGAAACAGCCTTCCGAGATGGCTCAATCCGGTACCGCTGTTTCCATATGGCAGAAGCCCTGCAGGCCGCAGGCCACCTGGCAGACGTGACCACGCTGGATCATCTGGATTTGGTCAATTTGAGCCGCTACGACGTGGTTAGCGTGTTGCGTCCCACAGCCAGCAGAAAACTGCTGAAAGTGCTGGAACAGTGCAATAAACGCGGGATCAGAACCGTTGCAGACATCGACGAACTCGAATTTGACCCGGATGTTGCCAGTGAGTCGCCAAAGCTCTTATTGAAAGACCAGACGCTGGCAACCGTTCGTGCCATGTTTCTGCGCCAGCAGCTCGCCTTGAAACATTTTGATGAGGTTTCAGCGGCAACCGAGGAACTGGCCAGAGCACGTCGCGTGCAGGACCCAAGTCAGGCGATTTACGTCGCCCCTAACGGACTGTCAAATTTTTGGCTTTCTTGTAACGACCAAATCAATCTGAACAACCCGACAATCAAGCGAATCAGCTTTTTTTCAGACGTCAGTGGAGTGGAAAAAGATTTTGATGAGGCCAGCGTTGCGATCAATCGCATTCTGAAAAAAAAGCCGGACTCAGAACTTAACGTGGTGGGACCACTGGATTTGAGCTCGAGCGGCATTGAAAACGCCAGAGTTATCCGCGGAGCCTGGAACGATTTCATGAATGTGCCGCGCGAACTGACCAAAACCTGGGTCAACATTGCTCCCCTACAGAACACGCGCATTAACTACGCAAAGGCCCACACGCAATTTATTGAATCAGCAGCGTTCGGTGTGCCGATTATTTGTTCACCCACTGCAGACCTGAAACGTCACAGCGTGGACGGATTGCACTTGGTTGAAACAACCGAGCAGTGGCTGGAAGCGTTCGATGCTTTATCTGACAAACAGTATTACGAGTCTTGCCAAAAAGCATTGCAGACCTATGCCAGAGAGCATTGTCTGGCTACTCACAGTGTTCAAACCCTAATAGATCGTTGGACCACCAACCGTGAAATCACAGAAGATGAGAGTTTTACTTCTTTATCCGCAGCAAACTGAAAAGCCAAAACAACGACTCAGTCGCGCTGGCGCACAGTTAAACGGCATTACCAGCTCTGTTAAGTCTCTGCTTGATCGCTTCGGTTCACAAATCGAGGTATCCACGTTCGCCTGCGAACAAGGCAGCGAGGATAAGGCAGCTAATCCTGCAACAAACCGAAGCAGCTTAGCCAAGGTATTTGAAGCAAGCGATATGGTTATTGATATTTCGCTTGAAGCCGATATCAATGTCAAACCGGCCGATTTTGCCGGCCCGGTTATTCACTTATCGCCCAGCTTCAGTGGTTCATTTGCCTGCAACGATATCAGCATAAAGGGCGGCGCTCGTTTAATGCAAAGCGATGTGGTCAGTTGTATCAGCCAATCTCGAGATTCGTATCTGGATTTACTGCCCAGCACCAAGGAGCTGGACGCAAACATGCACTATGCAGCGTTCTCACCACTGCCCTCTCGTGTGGGCGATGCGTTCTACCGCAATGAAAAAGACCATGCCTTGATATTTTTATCTTACCCGGCTCACCTGCGTAATGATGATGTTGTTTACAACGACTTGGAAACACTTAACCAGACACTGCACACGGTTGAAAACCTACGCTCACTGACGTTTGTCTGTGAAAGTCTGCGCGACTTGCCCATCATTCAAAAAGTGGCTGACAACCTGAAACAATCACTTGGACTGTCCCCGAGTATTTGGGGATTACGTAAGGGTGAGTATCACGACATGTTTTCGATTATGGCAAAGTCTGATATCGTTTTCTTTGGCGGTAATTCTTTGTACGCTGACGCTATAGTCAGAGGCATACCGGTTTTTGTATGGCGCACAAACCAACCAGGCACGCAAAACATCTCGCAAGCCTACAATCAGTACACCGAAGACCAAAACAGAGAGGCTCTGCTGGCAGAACAGCGCAAACAGCTGGAAACCATGTTTGCAGCGCAATACCTTGACGCAACTGTCCCAAATCAACGCCGCTGTTTTGATACGGTATTGATTGACTTAATCAGTCTATGTGCCAAGGGTAAGCAATTTGATTTAACATCGGCAGGCACCAATGTACCCGAGTGGGTCATCGCACCAGCCATGGCCAGTGAAGGCCGGAATTTGCCCGACAAACTGAGACGTTCAGTCTGGAGTGATCGGCAAAAGCTGCTGCAATTCAAACAAAGTCAAAATCGTGAAATTATGGACAGTGGTGATCGCGGGGACCGGCAGGTATTCACTAAAGTCAGTGGCTAACTACTGACTTTTTTCTACCGACTGATCGTTGAATACTTCGTAATACCCGGACGCGCTATCACTTAATTCAACGGTGTATAAAGCTTGCGCATCATACACGGGCAATTCCACCGTGTTGCCGATGATGCGTCGGGCATACACCAACTCTCCTGTTGTTTGGTTAGTCACTGAAACAACCGCATCGTTTACCGCAGTGGTTCTTGCCAACAAAAAGCCAATCGCCTGTCTGCCATCGTTGTCGATCTGGCTTACAGTTATCGGCCAGTCGCTGTACATACCTGCACCGCCATCTTCAAGGTTGGCTGTTTCAGGATTGACCCAGGCGGGCCAGGCTTCAAACGAGTAACTGCGTTGCGCTTTGTGCATACGAACCACACCATAGCCTATGCCCAGTTGATCTTTTTGCCAGGTGCCGTTTGGTGGTCTGGGTAAGTAATACGAATCGGGGTTGGCAGCTGCCAGCACGTTGATCAAGTTTCCGTGCGCATCGGTGTGCTGACCCAGATAATCGACGGCTGGGTCACCCGGGCCTGCATTCAGGTTAGATGGGTCCCAGACTCTGGGAAAAATATTCAGCATGGAAGGACCCGCAAACGAAAACACGCCATCGTTGGGTTGGTCTACACCGTGTTGCAACGTTAAGCCCAAGTGCTGATCGCCACTAACGTGCGGGGCAAACGCTTTGCGCAATGCCGATACTGCCCTGTCCCGTCCAGGTTTGGGCCAGCCATTCGCATCATTATCGCGCAGGTTTCGAGCTGCTTCTGCACCTGCATGCGTGGTGCTTTGTGCAAATGGGGATTGTGAAATAGCCAGCTTTAATGTCTGTCCTTCCCAATCCTTTGCCCACTGCGTTAAAAAATCAAGTTGTCTGTTGCCAAGTAATGTCGCAGCATCTTCTGGAGTACCGGGCGCACTCTTGAATTTACGATCTTCTAATACGGCAATGCCAACGCCGCCGTAAACCAAATCGGTAAAATAAACATCGATACCCTGCTCTACCGGCGCGTTATCAACGTGAGTGGGAAGACTGCCTGTTTGAGTTTTAATCACAATTTGTACAAACTCACTCGGGTACACAAATCCGCCGTCCGTTTCCTGAACCGCAGGGATACCGTTCGCACCCCAGACGTTGCCTTGATAGACATCGTGGTCATCCGGAATAATAAAAGCAGGTGTGTTGCGCGTGTACTCTCTGACTGAAAATACAAACTGTTGCCACTTCCAGAAATAATCGTCAACCAGGTTTTCCAGGTTTTCGTCATCGATTAAACCGTTGGGGTCAAATTCGTATATTTGATCACCCAGAAAAGCCAGCATGTCACTGTTGTGTTTGTCAGCATTTGCCAGAAGCTCGCTGTGAGGATAGGCAATTCTTTCTTGTGTCCACGTAAACGGTGTTGTGTTGTTTTGCTGTATCCAGCCTTCGGTGTCACTGAGCAGCACACCCGGCCTGCAATTGAATGTGGATAATACAAAGTCATCTTTGGCAATGGGGTCAGCTTGTACAACGCCGTAATAATAATGGCTTTGTTCAGATGATTTTTTTCGCAAGCTAACACGATATTCCATCGGCTCAGAGGCGGTCCAGTCAGCAACCGTGAACCTGGAGACAAACGCTGCCGGGTCAATATCACTGAAGGCAATCGATTGCCATTCGCCATTGCGCTTGATATCCAAACTGGGCGTTTCATAAGCGTCAACACACAATTGCGGTAATTGCGCGTTCAGCGTCAAGGTATTCTTGCTAAGTGTGTAGGTTGACATTAACACTGGGCCAAATGAACGTTCTGGCACGTCAATCAACTTTGCACCGGCACCATAAAAGTAATTAAACCAGTGTTGAGTTTCAGACAACCCCGCGGTAGACACTAATGCAATATTACCAATTAACCTGTGCGCAGGCACGGTGGTGCTTACCGCGTTAACAACAATCCCGTCCGCATTCAAGACCGAAACCCTCAATAAGTATTGAGACTGACCACTGTACTCGCCACGTACCAGCAGCGATACCCCGTTACTATCGGCTAGATCTGTTGCACGCCCATTGGACGTAACAATGCGCTTACTGCCCACCCCATTATCGTGAATGAAAGCACGACCGTTAGGGTCGACGCCAGCAATCAATCCACCATCCCGACCGGGGCGGTTATGTATAAGTGCGGCGGCTCGATAATCCAGATTGCCACCAGCGCCAATTAAAATGCCGCTAAAACCCGTTGCTTCGCCATCACCGACAACACCGGTGTTAACGCCTAGCTCGAACGATTCTGGTGACGCCGACATAACACTGTTAAGGCGATGAACACTGCGCAGCGGTCGTTGACTTGTCGCATTTCGGGTTTGTAAACGTCCTTGGGTGACTTCCCAATCGTGTATTCGATTTGCCCAGTAAGCTCCACCAACCCAGGCTTGTTCGCACACACCGGCCCAAGTGTCTTTGAATGCAACAGCCGGTTGGGCATTGGCATTGTCTTCGCGTGCTGTATCTGAACTTGAACCTGTCTCGGCGGCATTACTATTTGAAGCTGCCATCGAATCATTGGCGTCGTACAAGCCCAGCGCGACGTCGCTTAAATACAGTGCCTGTGGCTGGTCACTGAGTAAACTGAATCGGACTGCCAGCTTGGCATCGCCAACAGCGTCGTATTGGTCTGCCGTTATTAACAGTTGACGGGCTTGCCAGTCAAAATCATCCGGGCTTAATGTGTACTGTTCAGCTGCAATAGTTTGCGCGGTACCCGCTTGATCAATAGCGAGCAACTCTGCATTCAGGCTAAGTTGAGCACTGGCACCAGCGTTTGCAAAATCTCTGGCGGCACTAAACGAAAAACGCAGCGACAGTGCTTGTTGGCTGATGGTTGCACTGGTACTCTGGGTTAATACACACCCGTTAGACAAGGTCAGGAACCCGCGCTTACCACCGCCGGATTGCAATTCAACATTACCTTTACCGCAATTACCCTGGCTTTGCCATCCAGATATTTGCGGCTCATCGCTTAAACTACCTAAGCCTTCAGCATTGATTAATCGAACTGATGTTTTCGCTGGTTCTTCAGGATTGATTAGTTGCTTGCGGGTTAACCGGCTTTGCGTTTGCAGTTGCGGCTCATCAACTGCGCCAAAGCTGCTTAGCGGCAATTGCAAACCAGCCTGACTTCCAACGCCATTAGTAGATTCGGATTGGCAGGCAACACAAACAGCCAACACAGGTAGCCAAATCAATTGCTTTACCAGGGCACGACCATTTTTAGTTAGCATGGAAAGGTATCGTTGTAGCTGCTAGTTGGGCAAACCAGCCCACAAGAAAAACTTATGCTAGGTCATCAAAACCAAAGCAACACACGCCATCAGAAATCCAATGCAAACATCGGTTATCAGCTGTTTGCGGGCGGCATGGTTTAAATCGATTTCGTCTTCTCTTGGAATGTCGGGTAACACCGATGCAGGTCCGCTTTTTATTTCATCTGCCAACTCGGTGACTTTATCCAGCGGAATATCACAAGCCAGTGCATACGCCAGTAAAGTATTCACCACCTTGACACCACCATCACCGGGGTTTAATCGAATCAACATGGTCAGGTGATTAACTGCCGTCATGTTTAACCCTTGTTGTTCGCCAAGCCGTCTCACCAGACCCAAGTCTTTTTCCAAACCCACCAAAGAATCAAGTGTGCGGGCTAATTTTTCTTCCGTGATGCCGCCAGCACCGTGCTGTTTTCTTGATGTTTCAACTGCCGCACTGCGCATACTCACCAGGTCTTCTTCGCGACCATGGATGCTCATTTCCACAAGCACATTAACGGTGTTAAACGGAATACCAACAGCCATCAGGTTATCTTTGTGATCCTGAATGTCGCCCATCTTGCCAACAATTTCCAGAGCAATTTTCTTGATGGGGTTCAGAGGAGCATCGGTTGATTCTGCCTTGGATTCGGCATCAACGCTGGCTTTCGCTTCATCAGTATTGGGAAGGGGTTGTGCTGCAGACAAGGTCAAACACCGGTGTTGGATTACTTGCAGTAAATGCACAAATTACGCCACGAAAACCCACCTTACGCACAGGTAAACAGGCATAAAAAAGCCGCTAAGAAGCGGCCTTTTTGGGGTTAGCGTTTGCCGGTCAGGGTTAACCGGCAGAACTGATCGGCACCACGTTATCGTCCTTCTCGTTAATCAGGCTCATCAGATACTGCCCATAGTTGTTCTTGGACAGCTTGGCAGCCAGTGCAAGCAGTTCTTCGTCGCCTATCCAGCCACTGCGCCAGGATACTTCCTCTGGGCAAGCAACCTTAAGACCTTGTCGACGCTCAAGCGTCTCGACAAACTGCCCTGCTTCCAATAGCGATTGGCCGGTACCGGTATCAAGCCAGGCGTAGCCCCTGCTCATCAATTCAACCTTCAATTGTTTCTGGTTAAGATAAACACGATTGACGTCAGTGATTTCAAGCTCACCTCGTGGAGACGGTTTAATCTTTTTGGCAATATCAACAACCTGATTGTCATAAAGGTACAAACCGGTTACCGCAAAACTGGATTTTGGTTTTGCCGGTTTTTCTTCAATGTCCAGAGCATTACCATTTTCATCAAAGTTAACCACACCATAACGCTCTGGGTCGCTGACTCGATACGCAAATACACTGGCACCTACTGGCTTTGATGCAGCATTTTTAAGGAGTTCACCCATTTCGCTGCCATGAAAAATGTTATCGCCAAGCACCAGCGCAACCGGGTCGTCGCCGATAAATTCTTCGCCCAGAATAAATGACTGAGCCAGACCGTCTGGCGACGGCTGAACGGTGTAGCTAAGGTTAATGCCCCACTGACTACCATCGCCCAACAATTGTTGAAAAAGCGGCACATCGCGTGGTGTTGATATAAGCAGTATGTCTCGAATACCGGCAAGCATCAGCGTGGTGAGTGGGTAATACACCATTGGCTTGTCATAAACAGGCAACAATTGCTTTGAAACAACCTGGGTAATCGGATGCAACCGAGTACCTGAGCCACCCGCCAAAATAATACCTTTCATTTTATTGGAACCGCCTTTATGTGAGTGTGTCTAGCGTTGCCAGACTAAGCTGCGCCGATAACTCGGCTTTCTGTGGACGGCTTACCGCCTTTAAGCAAAGTGTCAAAGTACTCGATGGTTTTTTCCAGCCCTTGCTCAAGCTTAACCTTGGGCTCCCAATCAAGTTCCTTTTTAGCAACCGAGATATCCGGACGACGTTGCGTTGGGTCATCACTAGGCAATTCCTTGAACACCAGCTTGGACTTGGAGTTGGTCATCTCGAGCACTTTTTCAGCCAGCTGTTTAATGGTGAATTCGTCAGGGTTACCAATATTGACAGGGCCGGTAAACGAATCATCAGTAGCCATGATGCGGTGAAACGCATCAATTAGATCGAGACAGTAACAAAATGAACGCGTCTGATCACCTTCACCGTAAATGGTGATGTCTTCACCGGACAAAGCCTGCACGATAAAGTTGGATACCACGCGGCCATCATTTGGGTGCATGCGCGGACCATAGGTATTGAAGATACGACCTACTTTAATACGCAAGCCGTGCTGTCGGTGGTAATCGAAGAACAAGGTTTCTGCACAGCGTTTACCTTCGTCATAGCAAGATCGCAAGCCAATTGGGTTGACGTGTCCCCAGTAGTCTTCTGTTTGCGGATGAATTTTAGGATCACCGTACACTTCGCTGGTTGATGCCTGAAAAATCTTCGCATTGGTTCGCTTTGCCAGGCCCAACATATTAATTGCGCCGTGAACACTGGTTTTGGTCGTCTGCACGGGGTCGTGTTGGTAATGCACGGGTGACGCCGGGCAAGCCAGGTTGTAGATCTCGTCCACTTCCAGATACGTTGGAAACGTGACGTCATGGCGCATCAATTCAAACGAGGGGTTATCCATCAAATGAGCAATATTTTGCTTGTTGCCAGTGAAATAGTTATCCATGCAGATAACGTCATTGCCTTCTGACAGCAACTTATCGCACAAATGCGAACCGAGGAATCCAGCACCGCCGGTTACCAGGACTCGTTTGCTAACGAGATTGCCCATTGTTGAGGATAAATCATTCATTTTTCAGTGAGATTCCAAAAAGTATTGTTTACGATAACTGCCGCTGCAGCTCGACGGCGACAGTATACAGACGTTCAACTAAATAATAGCTGAACAGTCTTTGGGCACACAGGTAAAACGATCGGGTTTAGCTTATCTGTTGCGCCGCTCAATTAACGGCATAACTGCAACTTACACGCCACCACCTGCCACTTTCGGGCTTGCTGGATTGAAATGACCTGCCCGCCACGTAATCCATAAACCACCAGTGCGAAACTGTGAAAAAGAGCAATATGGCGCGGACAGGGTTAGGTTTGCCAAATTAAACGCTAATCGCGGCTCTTTATTCGGATCGTGTGACCTGCCCTGATTGCCAAATTATTGGCGCATACGGCATAATGCTCTCCTACATTCCTGCCGGACACTTTTCATGCACCAACCCGCTTCATCAGGCCTCACTGCGTGGTCACGCAAACAGCTCTTCCAACCGCTTGGGCTGGCTTGGATGCTTGTATTGTTGGGCTTGGCAGCGTCATCTGTGCAGGCAGGCACGGTCAGCGGCGATAGGGTTAAGTGGTCACCCATCACAGTCGATTTTACCGGTGTTTCGGCCAATGAGACCGACACCAGCCCCAATCCGTTTCTGGACTACCGGCTCAGTGTGACATTCACCGCGCCTAGCGGCCAAACCTTTGTTGTGCCCGGCTTCTTCGCAGGCGATGGCAATGGTTCTGGCAGTGGGAATCACTGGCAGGTGCGATTTGCCGCCAGCGAAGTGGGCACATGGCAGTACCGAGGCGTATTTCACTCGGGCGACAACATTGCCATCGATGCAAACCTTTCCAACGGTAATGAAATTCCACTGGATAATGCCCAGGGCGAATTCTTCATAACACCACACTCTGCATCAGCTCCGGGCTTTTTAAAGTACGGTCGGCTGAACTACGTTGGGGAACACTACTTAAAGTTTAGCGACGGCCCCTACTGGGTTAAAGCCGGCACCGACAGTCCCGAAAACATGCTTGGCTACGCAGGCTTTGATAACACCATCGATCAAAACGGCAACTTCCTGCATCGCTTCGACAACCATGTGCAAGATGCCAGAGACGACGATCCCGTATTCAACAATCAGGCAACCGGTGTCGATGGTCGCGGTTTAACCGGCGCGTTAAACTATTTGTCTGACGAAGGTGTTAACTCAATTTATTTTCTGCCCATGAACCTGGGTGGTGACGGCCAGGAGACTTACCCTTTTGTCGGTGGACAAAACACCAGTTTCAATAAAACCCACTACGACATCAGCAAGCTGCACCAATGGAATGAAGTTTTAAAGCACGCTCAGCGGCGCGGTATCGCGCTTAATATTCAGCTCAGCGAAACAGAAATTGCCAACGAGCGATGGCTGGACAACGGCGAGCTGGGTGTAGAACGTAAACTGTTCTTCCGTGAGTTAATTGCACGCTTTGGTTATTTGCTGGCAGCTAAATGGAACCTGGGCGAAGAGAACGACTTCCCCGTCAGCGAAATACGCGCACACGCAGACTACATTCGTTCACTGGACTGGAGCGCCAAACCCATTGCCGTGCACACCCAAATCAACAATTTTCGCGACTACGAGCAAATTGTCGGCGAAGAGCGCTTCACGGCTTCCTCTATTCAGTACGATCAGGAATTTGCCGGTGAGTTTGTGGAGCAGTGGCGAACAAGATCAGCGCAGACAGGCCATCCATGGGTTATCGACATGGACGAAAACACCAATGGCCTGAGCAATACCGATCACAATCAACGTCGCAAACAAATTTTGTATGACGTGCTGTTCAGTGGCGGCAACATCGAGTGGTACTTTGGTTTATACAACTTGCCGCTCGGTGGCGATACCACGGCTGGCGATTTCCGACTGCGCGAACCCATGTGGCGAACCATGCGATTTGCCCGAGAGTTCATGGAAACCGAACTGCCGTTCTGGCGCATGCAGCCCATGGACAACATGGTAAGCAATGAAAACCAGGATTTCGGTGGCGCAGAAGTGTTTGGCGCAGACAACGAGGTGTACGCTATTTATCTACCCAATGCGAATGGCGGACAAACCATAAACCTGCAGGGCAACACCGCTACATTCGTCCAGCAATGGTTCAACCCGGTGAGCGGGCAATTTGAAGGCAGCTCCACTGAGCTTGCCGGTGGCCAGTCACATGCTTTGGGCACACCGCCGTCACGCAACAACGATGACTGGGTGTTATTGCTGCGCTCAAGCACTGCGCAAAAACCAAACCGCGATGCCATTGTTGACAACCCAGTGTCAGCGCCAGAAGTCGAGCAACCATCAGATGAGGCTTCTACCGATGCGGGCACAGACGCAGGCACCGAAAATGATGCAGGCGATGATTCGGCTGCTAACCCGGTTGCTGATGAAGAAGCGGCGCGGGCTGAAAACGCATTGCCAGTGCTCAGCTTTGGCGATATTCCTGTTGCCACACGAGGACAACCCTACAGTCTGACATTCACAGCCAGCGATGCCGATGGTGTGGCCCCGGCAGTCACCGCTGAAACATTGCCACCGCAAATGAGCTTACGCCAGTTGTCAGATGGTGTTTTCGAACTGTTCGGCGAGCTGACACTGGTTACTGAAAGCTCGGTCACGGTAGAAATTATTGCCATTGACCCACGATTCCGCGACATACGAATTGTCGAATCAATCAATATCACTATCCAGGATGGCCCAACTCAAAGCCAGCCTGAGCCAGGCGATGAGGTCAACGATGCGACTGACAATACCGTTAATGACATGCTCGATGACATGATGGATGACATGCCCATCACTATCGCGCCTGAGAACAATCCAACCGAACAAGTGTCGAGTGGTGATAAAGCAGAAGCCGATTTCCCGCCTATTATTCTTGGTGTGCAGGATGTGCAAATACCGGCTGGCGTTGCATTCAGCAAAGTGGTGCTACCGGTTGACAGTGAAGGGATTGTGCCTGCCCTTCGGGCGATAAACTTGCCGGCCAGCGCAACGTTCGATGACAACGGCAATGGCACACGCACATTCAACTGGACGCCAGTGCCAGATGATATCGGCGAACACAGCATGACTTTTGTGGCAACCGATGCAGGTGCAATTCCGCATGTAGTGCAACAGAGTTTCACCATCACTGTGGTGGACCAATCTGATGTCCCGGATACTCAGCAGCCAAGCCAGCCGGACTTTAATTTTCCGCCTATCTTACTGCCCATCCACGACAAGCAAGTGAGTATCGGAAACGCAATAAGATTTGTGGTTAGGCCCATTGACCCCGAAGGCAAAGCGCCGATTCTGCACGTTAAAAACGCACCACTGGATTCATCGTTTAACGACAATAATAACGGGTCAAGAACGTTTGAATGGGTTGCATCCGGGGATGCTGGTCAACAAATCAGTTTGGAATTTATTGCCATTGATAGCGATGACTCAACATTGAGCACGTCTATCAGTGTAAACCTGAGCGTTCTGCCTTAACAGTTAAAAAATCCTGGACAACACAGTCACTTGGATTTAAGTGCCAGTTGGATTTAATCGCAGTCGAGTTGCCAGACTGCGAGTTTTTTAACAACTAACTGGCTTTGCTGTTACACATCAAGAACGCTTCTTCGTGCTTGCTGATGGTGCCAAGGCATCGGCTAAGTGCCCTATCGAGTAACAACTCTGCATTTAGTGTTGGATATGCATCGGCTGCGTCCGGGTAGTCGTCAAAGTCTTCACTGAAACCCTGCCCCGACAGCCACGTTTTAGCAATCAGGTCATTTTGCTCTTTAAAGTGAGCGTAAAACTCAATAGCTTGTTGTTTGGATGGCTTAATCACACCGTACTCATCGTCCCAGCCGTGCAGCATTTTGATTAAGTCTTGCCTTAGTTCTTCTTTGCTGTTTCCCAATAAGCGTGGGTCATTGTTGTCCATTCGGTTAAACGCCAACAAGGTTTCCTGGGCCGTATAAGAGAGCCGCTCGTTATTCTGTTTACCTGGCACTCGAAACTCGTCAGCAGAAATTCCTATGTGTTCGCAAAAGTCTGCAACCACACTGCCTCGATTCAATCGATCGGCTTCAAAAAACTTGACACACAGTGCATCCTGACCAAATACCTTGGCCCAGCGTTTAAGCAACGCGGCGTAATCGTAGTATGGACCTTTGACATTAACCGCATCAAAATCGAATCGGTTCTTATTACCGCCCTGAATCGCTGTGTTATGGGAGCTCATGGCAAAGCGATCCTGGCGTCTCAAATAGACAACAATCTCCACGCTGTCGTACATGATTTCCAAAAACGATTTTAAACCGGCAATGTCGCCAGGTCGGGTAATACGGGATTGCAAATGCTCGGATGAATAAATGACGGTTGAGTCTTCAGGATACTCAGCTTGAAACTGCTGCACTTCTCGGGTGTGTTTATTGAAAAATTTCTGTTTGAATTTTTCAATACTTTTGGGGTCGTTACCAACACCTGCCAAAGCCAGTAAGTCAGCATCAGGTACAGAGTGCGCAAACAGGACCAGGCGAAAGTTGCTGATCAGGCCAGCAAATTGGGGGTAAGTGCAGTTCTTCTGATTCAGCTGGTCTCTGTGTAAATGCAGATACTGCTGAATCGACGTTGAACCCGTCTTTTCACTACCAATGTGCAAGATGGCTTTTTTCATTTTTTTCATTTACCAGCCCCTACTCCATTCATCAGCCTTATAGCCATCTGAGCGAATATGGGCATCACTATCTGCGCAAGTTCGAAGTTATGGACGGCCTGTTTTGCAACCGTCGAATCTTGTAAAAAATTGCAAGTTACATACCATGCAGCACTGGCCTATTAGGCATTTTGGCAGGCAATCTGGCAGGCGATGCATCATGTCTCCAGGGCCTCAAGCATGGCTGTGAAATCGTCGCTATCGAGCTCAAAATCGGCTGTGACCGTTTTAAGCTGGGCCTCATGGCTACCGGCCATGAGTGCACGCTGGAACTGCACTGCCTGAGGGTACAGCGACTGGTCTTTCATCAGCAAGTGGTAGTTGTGGCCGCACAGTTGAGACAAGCCATAATAATAAGGAAACACGTGATGCCCAAAAATTTCGCCAATGCGAATACCCGGACGGCAGAAAACCATATTACTCAGTGCACCACCATGAGCCGTTACCAGCACGCTAACGCGGGACATCAATTTCACCTGATCGGCAAACGACAAGCCCTCCATTGGCATCATCTGATACCCAAACTCTTTTAGTATCGGTAACAACTCATGCTCATTGCTGATACCTCGTCTGACACCTTCAGGTCGACTCACATACAACTTAATGGGCGTTTCAGTATGCCGAGCGGTACCGCTGGAAAACGCATGCTGTAACCACGCGGGTACAAAACGATGCATCTTCATGTTAATACCGTTATTCATATTGACGTGCACTAGATTATCGCAATGCCAGTGCGGCTTT